>WVZE01000001.1:0-90294 GCA_011772645.1 Candidatus Aenigmatarchaeota archaeon
GAGCATTAACTTCTGGATCTTTTCCTGTATCCCTTTCAAATCGTCTGAGATTTTTTCGATTTCTTTCTCTACCTTCACTCTTTCCTTCACTATGTCGTCTTCCTTTATCGAAAATATGTCCTTCCCGAATTTGGACATTATGAACCTCTTGAAATCCATATTATCCTCCCTTAGCATTTGTTTGTTTGATATTTATTTTAACTGCTTTTAAATATTAATACATGAAAAACGGCTTCCTTCTGTCCCTGGATGCATTGATAGCGATATCCCTGCTTATGATGATCTCTATATTCCTGGTTGGCTTGTCCTATACATATTCATCCCCTGATCTGAGATACCAGAGATACTATTACGCGGGAAAGGATTTGGTTATTCTCCTCGAGCAGACCAAGATGGGTTCGGTCTCCTTCTTTCCTAGCGTGCAGGATTATCTCAGCCGCGGGGTTTTGGGCCAGGGGGACATGAACAGGACGATGCTCGACGTTGTGGGCGCATTCTGGGCTGCCGGGAACCAGTCGTATGCGGAAAATCTAACGAGGGACATGGTGAATTCGATTCTCAACAACACCGCGTACGGATTCGAGGTCATTATGAACGGCGAGACCATCTACCAGAACGGAAGCGTTAACCCTGATTTCATCGCGAGGCTGACAACGATTGTTTCCGGCTACGAGAAGACCAAACCCGTGAATGGATACGTGGCGAAGGTTTACATGACAAGAGTGAGGAAAACCGGCCTGGACTTCATATACTTCGGAGGGTATGTGGGTGACGGGAATGTGACGAGGTTCGTTACGCTCCCAGAGGATGCGAACGTTACGAATGTCTACCTCGAAATGAACACAGGTAACAACTTCACCTTGTACATAAATGAACAGCAAGCGGGCACATACGTAAAAACAGAGGAAAATTTTTCCGCGGATAAATGGACTGTGTGCAGCGAAACCGTGAACCCCTCGTATTGTTCGTACTTTTCGGGAGGAAACAACTCGATAACTCTGAACTTCACGGGAAGCGGAGACAACCACATCGGAGGAGGTTATCTTAAGGTTTCTTATACCACATCAGAGCTCACAGGAGGAAATTACGTATACGCTGGAAATACAACCCTTGGAAGGTATTGGTTCCCCGGAATAAAGGGCCTGATAAACCTCTATTCCTCCTTCTATGTTCCGGGCACGCTGAAAAACATAAGCGTCCGCCTTCATTACAGAAACAACCTAACGCTAAATAATGTCAGCATTCCGTTGTATTTCATAATAGGTTCGGAGGAGATTTTAAGGAGCAATGAAACAGGGGAAAAAGATATATATATCTCCGACGAAAACATCTCCGGGATTTTCGGAGGGAAAACCAACCTGACGAATATCCTGAGCAACGCGACAATCCCTATAAGATTCGGGACAGAGACCTTCTCTTTCATCAGCGGCGAGGCGGCAAGCGATTCTGTCCTTATAACCGATATTTCCGGCAGCATGGACACGTGCGATGTCCAGACCAGTGAGTGCTTACATGCTGACTGTAACGACGCAAGCGGATGCCAGAACAGGAGAATAGATGTCGCCAAGGATGTTGACAAGGAATTCGTCAATACCATTCTTAACTATACGGGCAACAGGGCAGGCCTGGTGAGCTATGAAACTGTCGTTGACGAAGTCCATCCGCTAAGCAACGACAGCTCCTCTCTCATATCACATATAGATGGTTATGCTGAAGGTGGGTGGACATGTATATCATGCGGTATACTGGTTGCGAGGGATATGATAATTGATTCGAGGATGGTAGATAGAGTTGTTCCCTCGAAATCCTCCTGGCTCTACAATACAAGCTATCCCTCCGGCGAACCTCCTAACGATGCGAACGGAACCTCCTGGAAAGAACACAACTACACGGATTCGGGGTGGAGCAGTGGACAAACAATACTCGGCTTCGAGAGCACCCCGTATTCCCCGAACGTGGATACGGACATAGGAGATAATGGAGGGGATTATTTCTTCAGGAAGCATTTCAACGTTAACGATGTTGACTCGATAAGATCCGCCGAGATGTTCGTTCTCTCCGATGACAACGCAGAAGTTTACCTCAACGGTTACCTGATAAACAACGACACGGAGGAACACCGGGCAAGGTACTGGAACATGGGAGGAACGATCTTTTATGATGACTTCGAAAGCTATTACGCAAGTGGCGACAACAGGCTTTACTACGATGAGATAAACCTTTCGCCTGGTTACTGGATCGTTAACGGCACGCCTTCAGGTGATAAGGAGATATTCCTGATGGCGGACTATTCCGGTTATCCGGCTCACAGCGGGACGGACGTCCTGGTTTTCAGGGACATGGATGATTATGGGTATGCGGAAACATACCTGAACCTCTCAGGAAAATCAAACCTCACGCTTTCGTATTGGTGGGCCATGGGGCCCGGAGAGCTTGAAAGCGGTGATTACTCCGACGTCTGGATCTGGGACGGGAGCTGGCATGAACTGAGAAGGTACAACAGGAGTCATGTCTACGGAGGATACACCAAGGAGGAGATAGATCTTTCCGGATACAACATGATCGATAACTTCACAATAAGATTCGGCGCATATTTGTACTCATTTTTTGGCGGAGACAGCGAGAGGTTTTACGTGGATGACGTCAGGGTGAGCGAAATGAGAATGGATGTCGACAGATCCTATTTCAGGAGCGGCGACAACGTGATAGCAGTCGAGCTAAGGAATAACGATCCTGACAGCGCGAAGTTCGATCTCGAGCTGAACGTGACAATGAAAAGGCACGAAGCGATCCTGGTGATGAGCGACGGCTTCGCAAACAGGCCTCCTGGATTGAACGCGAGCAAAGACGCGATCGACAAGGCATGCGAGACAAGAGATACGTATGGCATGGATGTTTATGTGGTTGCCTTTGGTCTGGGAGCAGATAACGAAACGCTTGAAAGAGTTGCCTGCTGGAATTGCTCTGAGAACGACTGGATCCCTGGTTGTGACAAGTTCTACAAGAGCGCAAGTGCTGAGGGACTGAAGGAGATATACAAGGACATAGCGGATGATATAGCGAACGCAACCTACCAAGCGCAGATATTCAACGTGACCGGGAACGTTTCATTGGATAACATTCTCTATCCGGATTCCTTTATTTCGTTCAATTACACGCCCATCGTGAGAACGCTGGAATACGGGGAGATAACAATGAGATTCGAATCACCGAGGCTGAGGGATTCGACGGGTGAGGCAATGATAACGGATAACGAAACGGGAACGAAGGAGGGGTGGTTCACAATTCCCAGCAACACAGAGGTCGTTACGAAGGTCCTTGATTCGAAGATAACTTCGTATTCTTCCTACTACTGGACTGACAGACTGTGGGTGAACTCCTCAAACACCCCCAACCAGAACTGGACAAATGTCTACTGGTTGGGGAACTACTCGGATGAATACGAGTTTCTCGGCGACCCATATATCATACAGATACCGCCAAATCTGCTAAAGACCGGCGGGAACAATTCCTTCAAGATAGGGACAGGTCTTTATCCCTCCCTGCCGGACGGTCTGGGGGCCTCGCCCGACGACAGGGTCATTTATACGATGGGTATAACAGGCATCGGACTGACGGAATACAGCGATGTCTTCCTCAAGGCGAAGGGATCGAGTGTTACGATCTATTACGACATAGACGGCGACAACACGCCCGAAACTTCAGTCGTGGTGGAAGTAGGACCTAACCCGAACGATGTGTTCGATCCTGAAAACGATTCCATAGACAACGGATTCATGAAACTGATCGACAGGCTTAACTTCATAAGTGATCTCAACCCTAACGTTGTTGATCTCACCCATAACGCAACGGGCCCAACAGGAAACGGGGACGGTTCACTGAGCAACCCGATTGATCTGGAAATCACCGAGGAAGTGAAATTCCAGTCTGATTTCATATCCCAGATACCTTCCATGTGGGGTCCGGCGACAATGGAGGTAAGGGTATGGAGTTAAAAACGAGGAGGAACAAATGATAAATATGAGGAAGTTTTTGGGTTTGTTCTTGGTAACGTTTTTCTTGGCGGGCATTTCGAATGTTTCTGCACAGGTGAACGATGTTTGTCTCGTGTATTTCACAGGAGATGCGTGCGGGGATGAATGCAGGCTAACTGACAGTTTTGTGGACGGTTTAATAGGAGAGTATTCAGAAAACCTGGTTGCAATAAAATACAACATAGATACCAGCCAGGAGAATAAGGCCATCTTCGAGGCGTACAGAAGGGCCTACAATCTTCCCTCCGGAGTTCCGCTTGTTCTTTTCGGGGAGAACGACTACCTTTTGGGGAGGAGTGCTGTATACAGAAATGCCGAATCGAAAATATACGGATTTATCAGGACTAACGGAACGAACTGTCCCCTGGAGAGCGGGTACGTCCCTCCAGGCGAGGTGAATTCTGACATGCTTCCCGGCGATCCAGAATTTTACGAGAGCGGGGAAGCACCTGAAGAGGGCGGGGAGGGGGAAACCTCAAGTGAGACCGAAGGTGGGAACAAGACAACTGAAACAACAACACCCATTGATCTTGGGGATATCCAGAGAATTTATGAGGAAGATCCGATTCTGATCTTTATCGTGGTTGCGGTCTTGATACTGATATTTTTAATCTTTCTGATAAAGAGGCGTTAGAGTATCCTGAACCTCTTCCTGAGCTGCAGGTAGAACTCAACCTGCGCCTTCAGGGTGAACGTTGTTGCGATGGATATGCCCATCAATAATATCAGGCCAGAGGTTGCGAATAAAATCACCTGTTCCCTGAACATCAGAATTATGCTGGCTATTCCCGTGTTCTGGGCGAGATAGAAAAGGTTCGTGAGCAAGAGGTACGCGAAGGGGAGCGCAAATATCCCGAATATAACGATATTCACGATCAATACGATCAGCCAAATTATTATAACCTCGAACGGGTTCTTCCTGAATATCTTATAGGAATCCTCCAGGCCTTCATAGAAACCGACGTTTCTTATGATAACCGCCTGCAGCGCGAAGTAGAATATCCAAGAAACGACTATCGCCAAAACCCAGCCCATGTAAGGTATCACGGAAACCAGCATGGATACCAGGGTAATTATCAGAATGGCGAGGAAGAGGGAGGGATATTTCCTGCAGGCGAACCTCCAGCTCTTTCCTATTTCGCTGTCCTTGGTCTTCCATCCCTGGTATATTATCGAACCCTGCATCCATATCCTGACAAGGAACCAGACAATGAAAACAAATACAGGGATAAGAATGTAGTTAAGCAGGCTCATGACCAAAAATCTGTCCGCCCCTGTCCTCATGCTGGATATTATGTAAACTATGTCGGAGAGGTTGAGGTAAATCGAGGAAATTATTACAGAAACGAAAACCGCGTCCACAACCAGCAGCTGAAGCCACCGCTTCGGGTGAAAACCGAATCTTAACCCCTCGCTCAACGCCTTTGACCAGTCTATCCTCATAATAATTATTTATGATCTCTCCTTATTAAATTTTAAAAATAAGCGTTTTGATCGGTCATGTTAAAAAAGAGGATTGTCGTTCACGATAGGGATTTGTGCAAGTTTGACAGCTGCGGCTACAAGTGCGTGAAGGTCTGTCCCATCAACAGGTCCGGGGAGGAATGTGTGGTCAAAGGAGGAGATGCGTATCCCGTATTCAACGAGGAGTTGTGTATAGGATGTGGGATATGCTCGAAGGCGTGCGAGAAACTAGGATTCAACGCGATATTCGTCGTGAACCTTCCCAAGGAGCTCGAGGAAAACCCCATACACAGATACGGAAAGAACCAGTTTGCCTTGTACAAGCTCCCCATACCGAGGAAGAAGCTCGTAACAGGTCTCATAGGCCCGAACGGGGTGGGCAAAACAACTGTCCTTAACATTATATCGGGGAACCTGAGACCAAATACAGGTATTTCTGGCAGAAAGATTCCCTGGGACCTGATAATAGAAAGGTTTAAGGGAACAGAACTCCAGGATTACCTTGAAAACCTGTCCGGGAAAAAGCTAAGGATAGGGTACAAGCCGCAGCACGTTGACCTCATCCCAAGAATGTGGAAAGGGAAGGCCAGGGATCTGCTGAGCAGGCACGGAGATTATTCGGAAATAGTTAAAAAGTTTGGCATGCAGGATATGTTGGGAAAGGATGTTAAAACGCTCTCAGGGGGTGAACTCCAGTTGCTGGCGATAGCAGGGGTTCTTTCAAGGGATGATGACTTCTATTTTTTTGATGAGCCATCAAGCTACCTCGACGTGAAACAGAGGCTCATGGTCGCAAGGGAGATAAGGTCCCTCGCTGGTGACAAGGAGGTGATGGTGGTTGAACATGACCTGGCGATATTGGATTACCTGAGCGATCATGTTCACATACTCTACGGAAGGCCTGCGGCCTTCGGGGTTGTTTCGAACCCTTACGGGGTGAGGGCGGGGATAAACACCTATCTCGAGGGCTACATCAAGGAGGAAAACGTCCGCTTCCGTGAAAAGCCGATAATTTTCTCGGGAAGAGCTCACGTATCGGGAAAGAGCGAGAAGTTCCTTGAATTCTCAGAATTCGAGAAGGATCTCGGAACCTTCAAGCTCAAAACCGAAGGTGGCGAACTCCGCAGGGGAGAGGTCATCGGCATAGTCGGACCGAACAGCACGGGGAAAACGACTTTCATAAGGATGTTGGCAGGCGAAATGAAACCGGATAAGGGAAAGTTTTTGAAATCAATCAGACTCTCCTACAAGCCCCAGAGGCTGGTTCTGGAGGAGGATGAAGGGAGGATGAAAGTGAACGAATACATGGAAGTCGAAGTGGGGAAAAAATTCTATGAAAGCGAGTTCAAAAGGATTCTTTCGCTTCTCGGTATAGAAAGAAACCTTGAGAAAAAAATGAAAAAACTCTCAGGGGGGGAACTGCAGGCTGTTTTCATTGCCTGCGCGCTGGGGAAAGATCACGACATCCTTCTTCTGGATGAACCCTCTGCCTTTCTGGATGTTGAGCAACGTCTGAGGGTTTCGAAAATCATAAGGTCGCATGTGGAGGACAGCGAAATATCCGGGTTTGTGGTGGATCACGATCTTCAGGTGATAGATTCGGTAGCGGACAGGATAATGGTTTTCGAAGGAGAAGGGGGGAAGGAAGGTTTCGGGAGGAAACCCTGCCCAATGAGGGAGGGTATGAACATTTTTCTTCAAAATCTGGGCATAACGTTCCGAAGGGACCCCTTAACCGGAAGGGCGAGAGCGAATAAACCTGATTCGCAGAAGGACATCGAGCAAAAGAGCAGGGGGGAATTCTACTACGTCGGATAGCTATTCCTCTTGAATAGCGCCTAAATTGTACATCTCCTTTATCACGGCTATGAACTTGTTGGCCATGTCCTTGCAACGGAGGAGCATGGACTGCCTCACGCGGTTGTAGAACAGATACCAGTATATCCACCATAACCAAACGACAAGCCTGCTGCCTGAAATTTTGTGTTTCAGGACAGGCTCTATCTCCATCCTGAACGTACCTTCCTTTTTGGCTTTCGAGATGAACCCTACCGTTCGTATACTTATCCAGAAAGTGGTGAACCTGCTGTAGGATTTTTTTGCAACCCAGTGCGCATAAAGCTGGATGGGGTCGCCCGTCCAGTCCCACATCCATCTGGGTTCTCCCGTGGAGGAGGTTCCTACCTCGAAAACCGGACGTAGAATGTTCCTGTGTTCCCTTACGAAGGCGAAGGGATCAGGTCCCGTGTATTCAACCCACACGCTCTTCCTGGGAGCGAAACAGTCATCCTCTATTTTTACTTCCGCCATACAGATCAGCCACAAGCAATATTCACTCTTCTCTCAGTTGTCTGAAAAATTCATTTATATTTCTCTGGAAAATCGTTATCAGGTTCCTGCACTCCTCGGTGTAGTATTCTCTCTTCTTGTAGTAAAAGACCCTGTGCCAAAACACGCGTAGCATCTCGTAGAAGAGCGATCGCTGCCACATCGTGTCCTGGGCGTACTCTGTTCTAACGACGGGCTTTATCTTTATCATTGCATCCCCTGTCTTCTCGTTTCCCGAGCCGGAAACGTCGAACCTCAGGTACATGTATGTATACATATCAAGGTCTTTGTGCAGATACCAGCGAACCTTGAATTTTTCCTTGTCGGCTGCCTTCCCCCAGCTGTACTTTTCCTCCTGTATGTCAGAATCAGATGCCCTGAATATAGACTTCAGAAGTTCGTATACCTTATAGTAAAGTTTGGAAGGGTTCGGACCGACATACTTTATATTTATCCTCTCAGGTTTCTCCCTGTAACAATCTTCTTGCAGTACGATTTTCGTCCTGGCCCATACAGGCATGTTTCACCTCTCGGTTTCCCCTTATTTATATTTTCACTTGTAAATTATAAATTAGTTAACTCCCGACAGGCGTGATTCTTATGTTATGGTGGCTGGGAATAAAGGTGCTTGGAATTATCCTCATACTGGCGGGGATATTCCTGGTCGTGTTCTTCCCCATGTCCCCGGAGGACCAGAACATACGAGAGATGGGTATTTCAGTGGACGTGGTCGGCGTTATAGTGGGGATCGTGCTGCTCATAATAGGCGTTTTCCTTGTTTTCAGCTGAATTTTAATTTTTTATCCTTGTTTGAATAATAGTTAAATGGGAGAGAGGATGGTAAGGTTAAGAAGGAAGAAAAAGAGCGAACTGCAGAAGAGAAGGGAGGAAGAACGAAAGCTCCGCGAAATGCAGGAAGGTGAAATGATAGTTGATACGCTTCTAGCAGAAGCGAGGAAGAGGAGAGGGATTCTGGGCGAGGTGGTCATCTCCCCCGCAGCGATAGATCAGATGACGAGCATAAATCCTGTCACGCTGGAGGGCCAGGCAGAGATCATATACAACATAATGATGTACAGGATTGCGAAGTGGCACTGGCAGGCAGCGAAGGCAGACGAGTACATCATGCTAACCCCAAACCCACCTTCCGCCTTCGCCCCTGTGCTCGCGCAGAAGGAGAAGCTCGAAGGTCAGATAAAGTCCGGTCTTGCGAGCGCGGCGCAGGCAGTTGCTGATTACGAGCTCCTCAAGCACGACGAGAGGAAGTATCGCGAAATCCTCGATTACTTCAAGATGGGCAAGAAGGATGAACATGTTTTGCGCGCGTTGTTCGTGGACAGGGTGGATGCGTACACCGGGGAAGGGTATTCAATGATAACCATGGCGAAACGCTGGCCGACCATAATTTCGGATTTCATAAAAATGAAGAGTAAATGGAGGGATGTTGAAAAGATAAAGAACGAGCTGAAGGTTTCAAGGGCAGAGGCGGTCGTTCTCAAAACAAAGAACGAGCTGTTTCTTGAGTGGGAAAAACTCTTCTTCCCCGATGTGAGGGATAGGTATTCAAGGATAAAGAATCTCGTTGAATCGAGGAGGAGATCGGTCGATCAGTACAGGGATTGGCTGAAACCTTATCTGGAGAGGTTTAAAAGGATAAGGGAGGTTTCAGAGATACCGGGACATGCGGGGGACGAGATTACGAATCCCCTGAAGTTCGCGCACACGCCCGAGGGCGAGATATGGGCGAAACTGTGGTTCTGGAAACCCATAAAACCGGAGCAAATGGGAAGTCCCATCATGCTTCGGGGTCAGGGACACGATATAGATCCGTACGACGATTGGGTTAGGGAAAAGCAGGAACTGATACATAAGAAATACGATGTTGAGTTCACAGAGGAGGACGTGAGGAAATTTATAAAGAACTGGACGATGCCCGGATACACTGCGAAAAAGGCAGAAGTGATAGCAGTCCACCCGGGACCGATGTTCGATCCTCGCTACATCTATTACATATTCATAGACCTGGATTACAACGTTGTTTACAAAAGAGGATCGACAGGGCCCATGGTTGTTGAAGATCAATATTTCCATTTTCACCCCTTCCTGCTTTCCCAGAACGCACTCGTTCTCTTCCTGCTCGAGCTTGAGGCGAAGAAAAAGGCTTTTGAAAGGGAGATAAACGAACTGATAGGCGTGAAAGAGGTTGAGAGGGAAATAAGGGAGAAGGTTGAGGACGAATTCGAAGGGGAAGAGGAAGAGAAGAAATCCAGAAAGATCAAATCCGTCAGGAGCGGCGCGCACAAATTAAGGAGGAACGTTATAAGGCCTGCCGTGGGGCTGATCGTAAAACCAGGTCCTTACGAGATAAACGTGCAGAGAAGGATCTCGAAATGTTATGGGGACTACATGGGACCGCAGGTCGCGGAAATAGTCGAACTGATAAAGCAGACGTGCTTCAGGCTGAGCGGACAGGGTATATAAGGATCGGTATGTTGAAGGTAGGCGTTACGACAGGATTGTATTACATAGCAAGGGCGGAGGAGCTCGCGACGACGCTGAAAAAAATAGGCTACGGTTTGACAAGGGGGACGGACGTTATAGAGATATCCGGGGACGCCCCTCACGAGGTGACCTACACCGAGGGGGAGGAGATAAGGCACCTCGCTGAGAAACAGGGCGTTGATTTGCTCTTTCACGGCTCTCTCACTATCCCGATGGGCATACCTGAACGTTCGGACTGGAGGGACGCGCACGATCACATCCAGAAGTCGATACGCTCCGCTGTTTATTCCGGATGCAAGTACGTTCTCTTCCATGCTTGTTTGCATTTCTGGCTGGAGATGATTACGTATACGACATCGAAGCTCGAGATCGTGATGTGCGATCACGTGGGTAACTTCGTCTCCGAGATATTTTACAAAAACAAGAGGCTGAGGGAATGGTTCATAAGGAACATGTGGGACTTCGAGCGGTCGTATCCTTCTTTTATAGTGGATGAGAAGGATCTGAGGGAGGCAGAGGGAGGAGCGCAGACAGACCGAGAAATCCTGTCGAGGAAACTTGAGGAAAAAAAATCGGAGGAATATTTTAAAGACTATATTATACCGACACCCGTGGGACCCAGACTGGGCGACATACCGAAAGGGAAGAAAGAGGAAATAGAAAACAGGATAAGGGATGAAGTTAGGAAGGAGGCGGGAGACCTGTATGCGAAGCTGTTCAAAAAATACATGGGGGAGGCAGCTAGAAAGAAGATGGCGCAGGAGAAGTATGACAACAGGAAATGGAAGATCGATACGTACGGGAAGTTGACGGACGGTTACAACATCATGGCTCACTATCTCTTCTACACCAAAGATCCCATCTGGGTTGAGATGTGTAAGGTTTACTCGGATGTTCTCGAGAAATACAAGCTGGACTACAGCGATGATGACTGGGTGGACAAGGCATGGAAACGGGCGGAGGAAACGAACGACAGGCGGTTCAAGGAGTTTTACTACGCCGCTGTCGCGGCGAAATTCCTGGAGGGGCACATGCAGGAGGCCTTGAAATGGTTGAACGATGATTTCATAAAGAAGGAACTCGCAGGGAAGCCAGAACTGATAAAGATCGCGAAAAACCTGAAGATAACGATAGAGATGCCGGATGCGAGGGACCCGAAGTACGCCGGTTTATATCTCCTGTGGCATCCCAAACAGATATACGCGGCTATCAAGACCATAAGGAAAAACCTTAACACCGACAGGATTCATATGACCATGGACTGGGAACACATAGCAGGACACGGGATTGATCCCCTGCTCGTGATTAGCGAGCTGAAGGGCATGGCTCCTGACTTCGGAAGCTACATCCTCTCCGTCCACTCCAACGCCCCAAACCCCCTGCACGCGCACTACCCGATAGAGCTGGGGGATATGGATGTTTACAGGCTTCTTTACTTCCTGAAGGAAACGGGCATGGGCGACAGTGGGCATGACGTATTTTTGCTTTTCGAGAGGGGAGGGGGGGAAGATCCCTTCAGGCAGGCCGTTGACGCCCTGAAACTCTGCGTGAAGTTCCTTGAGAAGGGGACGCATCCTGATAACCTGCCGCCCGAGTTCTTCGGGGTTAGGATGACCGCCGGGGATTATCACAGGCAGGAAGCGATAATGAGGGACCACAGGTTCGAGCCTTTGAAGGACCTGCTCGAGACCCCGGAGGAGGAATGGGGCCTTCTGTCCTCAAGCGCGACCAAGAAAGGGAAGACCAAGGAATTCAAGAAAGAGGAAATGAGATAATTTTATATTAACAGCTGTGATGAAAAAAGGAAAGATTTTGTCTTACTCTGCTGACCAGGCATGATCAAAGAAAGGCTCAACAAAGCTCTTTATGGCGTGTCTTGATTGCGCCCAGAAGGCGACGTCCTGTGTTTGGTGAACCTTCTTGTCATCGGTCAGAGCGAACACGAAGTGTTTGTCATCCACTGTAAAAACCCTGTTCAGGGGTTTTTTGATGTTCTTAACATCTGCTATCTCTGAAAACGCTTTCACGGGGGTTGTCTCGCTCACGGGAGCGAGGATCTTCAGTTTAATCCCCCTCTTCACTATCCTTTTCAAGGAGTTGTAGTGGTTCGAGTAGAGATCGTCCAGACCTTCTCCTGTTGTCACTATCCTTATCTCCCTGCTTGCTCTCTTGAATAGGGAGTTCAGATGCTGGTTTATGGAATTTCTGCCTTTCAGCGTGCCTGTCATGTCAAAGGGCTGAACAAGGTTGAGACCCTCTTTGTATATTGCCTCGAGCTCTGCCGTGATTGGTGAACCCTTAAGTTCATCTATTCTCTGTATCATCTCTTCGTGCCTCTTTTTCAGGTTTTCCTTGGTTCTCTCCAGCGCATCCTTCGGGGCGAGAGCAACGTAGCGTATGGGTTTGGCTGGCTGAACGACAACAAATCCCTTCTCTGCGAGTGATTCAAGAATGTCATATGATCTGGATCTCGGGACGTTCGCTATCTGTGAAAGTTCCCCTGCAGTCGCTACTCCCCTCGCTAACAAAGCCACAAATATCTTTCTCTCGTATAGATTTAAACCAATGCTCTTCAGCGCATCCATTGTCTTTGTCGTTGCGACCATTTTTTCCACCTAATTGATAGTTAATTGCTGTTTCGGCTTTATAAATATTATTGTTACTGGTTTATGATAATAATTTGAACGAAAGATTTATATATGTTTATCACTTAACAGTGAATATATTTAAATAATGATTGTTCCCGAATATCTAAAATTCCCTTCCTCGCTGCTGGCGATGGAGTTTCTCTATCCTGCCAACATCATCCGCATCCGAAGGCGATTTGTCCACTCGTATTCTAAGGAGTCTTGGGAACCTCAAAGCGTATCCAGAAGAGTAATTCGGGGATTTCTGTATCTCTTCGTACGCTACCTCGACCACAATCTTCGGCTTTATCCTGACCGATTTTCCCTTTTCATCCTCTATGCAAGGTTTCAGCTGTTTTGTAAGATCTTCAAAGGTCACTCCTTCTCCCTTTTCCTTGATTCCTGTTCCCATCATTCCGCATTCGAGAAATTCATCTCCCTTCCTGCAGGACAGTATGAATGACCCGAGCCAGTTCGCCCGCTTTCCGGTTCCCCATTCCGCCCCTGTTATCACAAGATCGAGCGTTTCCATTATGGGTTTTACCTTCAGCCAGTATCCCACCCTTCGTCCCGGCTGATATTTTGCGTCCAGATTCTTGACTATCACGCCCTCCTGCTTCGCTCTCAGCGCGCGATTGTAGAAATCCTCGGCTTCCTTGATGTCCTTGGTGACGAGCCTCTCTGCCAGCTGGAATTTCCCGGGAATTGGCTTTACAATCTTCTCCAGTATCCCTCTCCTCTTCTCCAGGGGCTCTGAAAACAAATTCCTGCCGTTACAGAAAACCACATCGAAAAGGTTGACCTGAATAGGGATCTCTTTCGCCATCCTCTCGATGTCATACTTTCTTTTAATCCTCTGGGACAGCATCTGGAACGGGAGAGGGTTCCGTGTTTTCGGGTCCACCCCAAGCATCTCTCCCTCGATTATGCATTCCTTTGATTTTATCCCTTTTCTGGCGAGGTCCAAAAGGTCCGGGAACTGACTGGTTATGTTTTCCAGTCTCCTCGTGTAGAACCAGAATTCTTCCCCCTTCCTGTGTATGCTCACCCTCGCTCCGTCATACTTGAATTCGAGCGAGGGTCTTTCGAACTTTTCAACAGCCTCATTCAAGTCTTTTGCCTTCTCCGCAAGGAGAACATGATAGGGCTTGCCGATTTCTATCGAAACCTTTCGCAGGCCCTTCAATCCTTTTTCTTTCGCTATCCTAGCTATCTCGGAATAATCTGGCCTGAGGAACCATGCCCATTCTATCGTCCGGACAATCTCTCTCTTTTCTTCCTTATCCTTACCTGAGAAGAAGGCTTCAGCGATAGAATCCCTTAAAACCCCCTCAGCGACACCTATCCTCAGCTGTTCCAGGACCGTCCTAACTATGTATTTCGCTTCCTTTGGCTTTGCGTGCGAAATCAATTCCCTCACGAGCGAAACCTTAACGTCCTGCGAACCCTTTCCCTCTACCTTCGCCAGCTTCCTCAGGTTCTCGAAAACCTTTTCTATCCCCAGTTCCCTCGAAATCAGGGTTTTCTGCTTCTTCTTCCCCATGAGCTTCTCAACACTCAATCCTAAATCACCTGTCTCCTTGAACGCCCTGATAACCTCATTTTCCTGGAACCCTGTTGAGGAGGCGATAACCTTGATGATCATCTTGTCCGCCACGCCTATTTCCATCTCAGAGTACGAAGGGTATATCCTTCCCTGGATGAGAAGCGTGACCTTCCCGAGAACGGATGTCTCGGCTTTCCTTAGAAAATCCGCGATCCTTTCGATCTTCTTCAGCCTCGAGGACGTCTGCTCGAGGTATTCGTAGAGGTCGACCAGTTTGGAGTATTTCATGATAGAATATTTGGATTTGGGATTTTAATTTAAGTTTCGATCTTGGCTCAATAACCGCTTAAAAATCTTAATCTTGATAATTATCATTTAAACTTCAGAAAACCGGGTGTTACCATGGCAAAAAGATACAGGGAAAGAACGTATCAATTCATTTTGTCAGACAAAACTCTTGAATACTTGGGCAGTAATATTCCATTTCTTGGAGATAAATTGTTAAATTCCTACTATAATTATCTTGGTTTGGAATATGAGTTGAGAAGGATGAACCCTGACTTAGAAGATGTATCCTTAAAACGGGAAACCTTCAAAGACAGAAAAAGGAAGAGAACAACGGAGGGTAAAAAACTAGTTATAACAGTCAGACACAGAATTCACGGACGTGGTGGAAATAAACCTAAATTCGATTTTTCAATCTTAAGACCTTATGTAATACCTTGAACTTAATTAAAATCCCTTACATATTATTTTATATGAGGGGCCAATTTTATTCCGTGACAGCGGTATTGATAGCAATACCGATCATACTTTTCGTTTCCTTCTACATGCTTTCGCAGACGAGAGGTCCGAACATATACGAGAGGATCGTTTCAGATCAGGTTCACCAGCTCGGGAGGAGCCTCGAGAACGATTTCGAAAAGGCGCTGGTAACCTCCTGCAAGAGGGGATTGATATCGGCAGGGGACAGGGTCATTCTGAACGGAACGCCCCTTGACGATTCGGTTTTCAGACTGAAGGAACTGATGGAAAACGGGACTTTGTACGGAGGGGAGGTTATACTGATGTTCAACAACACTCTGGGGAACTGGACCCAAAGGATTCTGAGCATCCCGACCAACTTCCAGGTAAAACTGGAATATTCTGACCTAGATGTGGACGCTTACGACCACCGCAATATAGAGGTAACTGCGAATTTCAACATAAGCGTAAGCGACGAAATGAACATAGCAAGAATCGAAAAGGAAAACGTCAACTACGAAACGCTCGTTTCGCTTGACAACATGGAGGATCCCATATTCCCACTGAAAACGAATGGTGTGCTGACAAGGATCATGAGGTTTTCTCCCTTCAGCTACCGCGCGAAAAAGATCGTTAAGGGCTCCCTGAATTCAAAGGGTTCCTGCTCAGGGAACGTTACCTTCGAAAAAACAGAGTGCGATTCAACAAAGATTCTTGTTACCCAGAATACAACAGGCGTTAATTTCGGATGTTATGAAGGGGTGGTTGTGGAGGAATCGGTTGACCTGAGTGGCGACACGAACTGTTACGTGACAGGAAACGGGAGTTCGGTCAGCCTCGTAAGCACAGCGATGACAGAAACGGGTTATCAAAGGATATATCTGGACAACGAAACAAGATCTGTATGGCATCTGCCCATAGAGTTAGAACTAGATAAAGGCTACTATTTCCAGGGAGAGGGTCCCAATTACCTGAAAAGGCTTGAGGGGAGTCTTGAAGGTTCGCAGAATGGTATGGAATCTTTAATAAACGCCCCTGAACTAGAAAGCGTGAGCATTCCCATAAAGGAGAATCAGGTTTCCTTGGATTATTTATATTTCTCGAGCCAAGATTATATTGGTTACGAGGTCAGGGGTCTACCGGACTGGTTTAAGATAAACCAGACCATTGCAAACAGGTATAATCTGAACGAGTTGTTTGAGGGTTAAAATGGAAGAAGAAAAAACTAAAGAATATCTGGAGACGGAAATAGACGAACTGTATGAACTGGTCAAAAAGAACGGACTGGTAAAGGTAAAGGCGGCAGCGAAAAGGTTTAAGGTAAAAGGGGAGCAGATAGAGGAGTGGGGAAGAATTCTGGAAGAACATGACCTAGCGATACTCCATTACCCCCCGTTCGGAGACCCTGTCCTGATACTGAAGAAATTTAAACCGAAGGGCAAGGTAAAGGAGAAAAAACCCAAGATCAAAAACAAGAAAGCGCTCCTTGTCAACATCGTGATAATCCTGGTTTTCGTGTTTTTTGTCCTGTGGTATACGGGCAGGTTGGAAATGCTCGCTCTTCCTGATCTGAGCAGTGTTTTGGCGGATGTTTCGGAAACGGGTATTTTGGATTTTGTTGCCAGAAATCAAATTTATTTAGTTCTCATCATAATAATAATTGTAATACTTGTTGTAATGGGTGTGGCCAAGAAGAAGGGTAAAAAGAGGAGGAAGCATGTCAAAGGGAGAGGTAAAGGAAAAGGTAAGAAATTATAAGATAAGTTCGGAGGGCGTTTCGGCGAATGTTGATATCTTCAAGGACCCGAAGGAATACGTTCCCACCTACAGGGTGACCTATCCTAAGATAGAAAAAGCGACCCACGCCGTCCTTGATTCAATCAGGGAGCGAATAGTGGCGGAGCTCGCCTTCAAAACAGAGGAGATACTGAACCCGGAAGAGGTCAGCGAGATGAAGGAAAAATTCGTCAAGAGCGCGTCCCTCATGCTGAAGAAAGAGCTTCCGCACCTCTCTGAAAAGGATAATAAAATTTTAATAGGAATACTCGCCCAAGAAGCCCTTGGCTTGGGTCCGATAGAGTTCATGCTGAAAGATCAGGGATTGGAGGAAATTGTGATAAACAGTTCAATCGAACCGATATGGGTCTACCACAGGGAGTTCGGATGGCTGAGGACGAACGTTATGGTGCCTGATGAAACCAAGATCTACAATTACGCGGCACAGATAGGGAGAAAGGTCGGAACGCAGATAACCAATCTGAACCCTTTGATGGATGCGTATCTGACAACAGGTGACCGGGCGAACGCGACATTGTTCCCGATATCCTCGGAAGGGAACACGCTGACCATAAGGAAGTTCGCCCGCCGTGCTTGGACAATAACTGATTTTATAGAGATGAACACGTTATCGGCGGATGTGGCCGCCTTCCTCTGGCTGGCAATACAGTATGAAATGAACATCGTATGTACGGGCGGGACGGCTTCGGGTAAAACATCCTTTCTCAACGTGTTGACTATGTTTATTCCCCCGACCCAGAGGATTATCTCGATCGAGGACACGAGGGAGATCCAACTTCCCGAATTCCTCCACTGGGTTCCTATGACGACAAGACCTCCCAACATAGAGGGAAAGGGGGAGGTAACGATGCTAGAACTTATGATAAACGCTCTTCGAATGAGGCCTGACAGAATGATAGTGGGGGAGATAAGAAGATCAAAGGAGGCGGAAGTTCTTTTCGAGGCGATAAACACCGGGCATTCAGTGTATTCAACACTCCACGCCAACACATCCGAGGAGACGTTCAAACGTCTCGTGAATCCTCCGATAAACATTCCCGTTTCCTTGCTCACCTCGCTCCAGCTGATAGCTGTGATGCACAGGGACAGGAGGAAAGGGATTCGAAGGCTTCTGGAGGTTACCGAACTCATCCCGAGCGGTGGTCTTGAGGAGATGAAGATCGAGCTGAACACGATATTCAAATGGGTTCCATCGAAGGACCAAGTTATAGAATGGGGGAAGCCGCACAGGCTGCTTAAGGACATAAAGCTCTACTCCGCGATGAGCGATGACGAGATAAGGGAAAATCTTGAAGGCAAGAAAAAGATACTCCTCTGGCTCGTGAAGAACAAGATCAGGGATATAGACAAGGTCGGGAGGATGATCTCGGATTATTACAAAGACCCTGAAAACGCTTTGAAAATGGTTGAAAAATGAACGTTTTGAGTCTATCTCTGGGTTTTCTCGAATCTCGGAACGAATAACCTGTATTTGTCCTTGTCTTCCAGTTCCTCTAGAATTCTCTTTATGATCATCTTCTCCGGGTCGGGAAGCATGGTTACGCGCTTCTTTAGGTCCTCGAAGGATCCGAAGGGCTTCTCCTTTTTGGCAGCTATTATCGCCCACAAATGTTTTTTCCCTATCCCAGGGAGCAGCTCCAGCTGGTGAAGGCGTGTGGTTATCGGACCGGCGTTGTTGAAGAATTCCAGGAATTTCTTTGGTTTTGTTTTTACCAGGTCTTCAACTATGTCCGAGACCTCCTCTTTGGAGGCTCCCGTCAGGTCCTTGAAATCGATCCTTCTCTTTATGAACTTAACCTCATCCCTTTTTCCGTCTCCTATGTAAACGCGCGATCCAACTTTTAAGTGAATCCCGTCCCTGACTATAACTTCAAGTAAGGAAAAGTATTCCTCTCCCAGAACCTGCGCAACAGGCTGGGAGATTCGCATCCCGTAGTAGCCGTGCGGAAGATAGTCTAAAACTATCGCCCACTCGTCCTTTTTAAGATCCTTTTGCATGCTACCAGCCTTGATTATAAGATAGAATTCAGCTTTATAAGTTATTATCTGTTATCCTTGACTGTCTTCAAAATCTTCTTTTTATCCTCGTCCGTCAAAACCACCCTTTCGTTTGCGAACAGTATTCTCACATCATCCAAATTCTCCGGTAAGAAGTTCAGTATGTTCACTATGTGTTTATCTTTCAGTTTCTCGATTTTTTTCAGTTCCTCTACGATTTTCTCTGCCTTTGACTCCGGTATTTTGCAGAATTTTCTGAGGTGTTCTAACGCGTTTTTCTGCTCGTAACCCAGTTCCTTCTCCTTCTCCTTTTTCATGAGTATCTTTTTGACCTCAATCCAGCTTATCGCCTTCTCGTCATTCACTTCCATGCAACCACCTCGCTAAATTATTTGGATTTGGGGATTAGATGTTCGGGTCTTGCTATTATGTTCTTGGTCTTTTTTCCGACCTTGAGCTCGACCACGTAAGATCTCCCTCTCCTTTCCTTGATCTTTCCTGTCCTTCCCTCGAATACGGGATCCGGGAATCCTCTCTGGGAGGAAGGGTTCAGTTTTATTACAACTCTGTCATTGATTTCGAAAGCCTGAAGGTAGGGAGCAACCTTGAATTTATCCTTCCTTCCTCTCTTCATTTTACTTCTCGTTCCTCTCCTCATTCCCCTGCTCTTCTTGACCATTTTTTCACACAAATATCTTTACGACATCGAACTGTTTTAACTCACCCGGGTTTTCAAGGATCTCCGAGATTGATGGTTTCGTCCTTCTCTTGTCACCTGAGACGAGCTCGTTTATGTACAAACCCGATTCGGTTCGAACTTCGAATTCGTAAATTTTTGTATTTATCTTTTTCCATTTAATACTTTTAACCTTTTTGTGCCTGAGTTTGTCTGGTTTGCTTTTCAAAAGCCTTCTCGGGGTTTTCTGTTTCACAACCCCCACTATTTTTCCAACCCTTTGGATATCCCTGACCGGGTTTTCGAAATTAACTCTTAACCTGTAGACCTTCTCGACCTTTTTCCTCTTTATTTCAACAATTTCCTTTCTCGAGGAGTATCTCAAATTCCTGACCTTTACCATCTTTCCCCTGTTTATCTCCCTTTCGATAATTTTCAGATTTATCCTCCTTTTAAGGGGCTGGTTGATTTCAAGAACGAAGGGCCTCCACGCCAGACATTTAGCCTGCCTGTCCTCCCTCCCGCATGCATGCATTGTGTGGGAGGAGGCTCTCGTGGTTTTCATTAAAGGTTTTGCTATGATGTCCTCAACGGTTTCATGTCCTTTCATCTTGGTCTGCGGAATGCCCCTCACAAGTTTTCTGTATTCTCCGTAAACGTATACCGGGTTGATCAGGGTCTCTATTTGTTTGTTTTGCAGGTCAAGCAAAACTATAATCTCCGGTCTGTTCTCATCAGGGATCTTGCCTGTTTTTTTCTCTACCAGCTTTCCCAGTTCCCTGTTCAGTTCTGATTTTATGGGTTCGCAGTAAGCGATTCCTGATTTCTCCCAGAGGGATTCCTCTGCCATCGCGAGGGCATCATTCATTTTCACGCCAACCATGAAACTCTTGGAATCCATTTTTTTCAGTATCTTTGCCGCCTGGTCTGCGAATTTCGGAAGCTCCTCGAAGAGATTCTTACAGACCACGCAAATTCCGGGCTTCCTTGTTTTCATCTTCCTCCTGAACGTGAAACCGTGGAAATTTGAGGTATCCAGTTTGAAGGGTTTCGCCTCGTACTCCATCGCCAGTAACCTCCTCACGATCTCCCCCCTCTGATCGTTCGAGTAACCGCTAAGTAATTTTGCGAACTGCCTTCCGAGACAGTGATCGCAAACGAAACCTAAATTCATAATCTTTATTGCATTTTCCTTAATCACGTTCTCACGTAGAAATTATGTTTACCTTATTTTTAAATCAAAAACCCCGATCGCGTTCCTTTTTGCGGCTTCAAGAACCTCTTCCTTAGAGATCCTCCGTATCTCCGATATCTTCTCCGCTGCCAATTTTATGTTCCAGGGATAGTTCCTCGGGTCCTTATCCTTGTACGGGGACAGGAACGGGGAATCGGTTTCGAGGAGGATTTTGTCTAAGGGAACGTCCTTCGCGATCTTGCGGATATTCTTGGAGAAGAGAACCTGGGTCGAAATCGAGATGTGGAATTCACGGGAAATTATCTCCTTCGCGAGATCCCTCTTCCCAGAGAAACAGTGAAATACACATTTCGCATTTGAATCCTTTACCATCTCGTAACATTCGCTCTCAGCGTCCCATGAATGGATCACCAGGGGTTTTGAAAGTTTCTCTGCGAGATCTATAAATTTTGAAAATATCTCCCTTTGTTTTTCGTGTTTTGCCGGATCCTTCTCCCAGTGGTAGTCCAGTCCCGCTTCCCCAACGCTCACGATCTTCTCCCTGTTCTTCCTTATCAGGTCCATTATCCTTTCCGGGTCCTTCCCGCCCTCAACAGGGTGGAATCCTATACTCGGAAAAATAAAGCCAGGGTATTTCTCGGCGAGGGAAAGAACCTTCAGTCCCTCGTCATAGCGGGCAGAACTCGCTATCACTCCTGACAATTCCTGCTTGCATTTTTCTATGATCTGGTCCAGATCCCTTTCATAAGACTTCCAACACATGTGCGCGTGAATATCGATCATAAGTGTTTATAATGGGTTTATTTTATAAAAATTGTTATTTCCAAAGTAAAATTTTCGAGTCTATTTACAACCGTATACCAGTGTATTGGTATAACACTGAAGCAGGCTCATCGATGAAATATTTTCTAAAGAAATTGATTTTATCCCCATGTCTGGCACGATATATATGATACAGTTCATGTTTGGCTATTCTTCTAAAATTTTTGGGATTTTTGAAGCTTACAGGATTAAACTGTACATATAAGCTTCCATCTTCATCATTAACTGCCATTGTAGAATATTCATTGAAGAAAAGCCACCAGTGCTTTAAACTTTCATAGTATTCGATGGGGGGTGGATTTAAGAATTTGACTTTAATAGGTGGTAATTTCAATCTTTTTCTTTCTTCTTCAAAAATTTTTCTTAATTCTTTTTTTATAACCATATCAATTAAATACTGACTTAATTTTAAAAATCATCCCTCAGCCAAGAAATAATCCATCGCATCCTCTATCGTTCTCACCTCGGCCACCTCGATCCCCACTTCCTCTGAGATGCTAACCTCTGTGGGTATATTTTCTGTGGTGCATATCTGGGAGATTCCGATCTGTTCGCAGTATTTCTTTGTTTTGTACGTAACTTCCTTGGAATGCAGGAGGGGGACAAGTAGGATTTTCGCTCCAGCTTCCTTCGCAGCTTTTGCTTTCGGCAGGATCTCGCCCACGGGCCCGATCGTTCCGTCGTGGTTTATCGCGCCCGTTATCATGACTTCGGGATTCAGTTTCTCTTTCTTAAGGGCCGCGATCGTGGCGATCGTTAGGGCGGCTCCTGCAGAAGGTCCTTCCACCGCCGTGGCCTCTGTTTCAATGGTGTATATCACGTCGTAATCCGAGAGGTTGATTCCTGTGATGTTCGAGGCGACCTTTGTGGATGTTCGAATCGAATTTTGCGTGTCCGTCCAGAACAGGAGCCTGTCTATGTTTGCGAGGATTTTACCGGAGCCGGGAACTATCTGGACGCTTAGAACGGTTGTCAATCCTTCCCCTTCCTCGTCAACAGCGGGAACCACGATCGATGAGGAGGAGGCGTTTTCCGAGATGTATGGAACGTACGTCACGACGTTCGCGGGCCTTGTCTGGTTGTAATTGATAATAATGACCTCGTTCATTCCCCCTATGTAATATCCCAGAAAGTATGCGATTGCCATTAAAACTATGAGGGTTGTTGTTTTGACTCCCCTGTATCTGCGGGATTCCCTGCGCATATTCATATAATTGTTTTTGAACTTATAATTGCTTTGGTTCAAACCAACCGGATTAAAAATAGTGGTAGGAACACGCCATCAGTGGATGCTGATCAACCAGAAGGTTTATCCACAATCCCTCCTCCACTCCGCTACCCTTCAAGCGTTGTTAATATAACTTAGGGCTGCCACCTTCCGGTTCTGACCCGGTTCATCACATTAAAAACCCTGAAGGACAGAGCTTCTCAGTTGGGAATATGGGCCTTTTGGTTTCTCAGTATCGCCTTTAGGCTTCGACTCCGTCATGAAGGCGGTTTACGGTTACAGGAGACGCCTGACCTCCCAGTCTAGTCCCTACCATCTTTCTCTTGTAAATGCGTATTTAAAAGTTTATTTTTATGAAACCGAAACGAATAATTTAATATGTTATCATTCTACAAGAAACTGGCGCTGACCTTTTTTGGAGGTGTTGTTGACAGGTATATAGACTCCTTCAGGCCGCTTGAACCGCACATAAAAAATGCAAACATGAAGATTCTGTTGAAAACGTGGGTGTCTCTCATAATCTTCACGAGTATCATGCTGTTCCTCATAACGTTCATTTTAACCTATGTCGTTCTCACCTTTTTCATACAGGTTGAGTTCTACATCTACATTTTCACAACAATATTCCTGCCCGTTTTTGTTGCGTCTGTCGCTTTCATAATTTTCTATCTTTACCCTGTACAGAGAGAAAACTCGAGAAAGAACAGCATAGAGAACAACCTTCCATTCGCCACAACCCACATGGCTGCCATCGCCTCTTCAGGCATCCCGACCGAGTTTGTGTTTGAACTGCTGATGGGTTTTAAAGAGTACGGGGAAATAGCAGAGGAATCGAGACTTATAATGAGGAACATAAAAACTTTTGGAATGAGCAGCGTGGATGCGATAAAGAACGTCGGCGACAGAACACCTTCCCAGGAATTCAGGGAACTGCTGCTGGGAATCGTCTCGACAATAGAAACCGGGGGGAACCTCATACAATACCTGAGGGAGATGTCCGACAAGGCGTTGTTCGATTACAGGATCAAGAGGGAAAAGTACCTGAAGACTCTTTCCACTTATGCGGATATCTATACCGCACTTCTTGTCGCAGCTCCCTTGATGATGCTTGCATTGTTGGCAACCATGAGCATAATAGGAGGTCAGGTCCTGGGTCTGGGCATACAGGATGTCATGCTGCTCATAACGTGGTTGGTATTGCCAGTACTGAATATCTCTTACCTTGCTTTCATACACGTAACATATCCGGGGATGTGATGGGAATATGAGGGAATATAGAATATTGATATTTGAAGCGATGTTCGTTGCGATAGGAGTTAGTATCCTTGTCGCGAACTTCATGATAATTTCAGAGCTTTTCCCCTTCATAAGCCCTCTTATCAACATGCTTGGAGCGCTGATAGCGATTATCCCTCCCTTCCTTCTCTTCTATTCAAGATACAGGATAGGTAAGGAGATAGAGGGGCAGTTCATAATGTTCATCACCGATCTAACGGAGGCCATAGATTCCGGGATGACCCTGCCCATCGCCCTGAAACATTCCGCAAAGAGGAGTTACGGTGTGTTGACACCATACGTAAAGGAGATAAACAGCAAGGTCAACTGGGGCGTCCCTTTCGAACAGGCGCTCTCCATGTTTGCCAAGAAGGTCAAATCCGTTCCCATCAACAGATCGGTAGGAACGATCATCGAAACCTACAAGGTTGGGGGGAAGATTTCGGACACGTTGAAGGCGATAGGTCAGTCACTCATAGAGATAAACAAGATAAAACAGGAGAGATCCGCCTCCGTACAGTCGCAAATCGTTACCTCCTATCTCATATTCTTTGTCTTCATATTCATTCTCGTCATATTACAGGCTTTTCTGATACCCGCCCTGGGGTCTGCAACTGCGGCTGGTCTGGATGATGCTCCGGAGGAACTGCCCGAAGAACTCTATTCCCAGACTTTTGTGAACTTCATAATTGTTCAGGGGTTCTTTGCAGGACTCGCAACGGGTAAGATGGCGGAAGGTTCGCTGGTCGCCGGGTTCAAGCATTCGCTGGTTCTTGTGGTGATAGGCTATACTATATTCTCCCTCCTTGGACAGTTCCAGATAAGACTATTTTAAATAACTGTGTTCAGAATAAATGTTATAGATATCTGATGGTGATTGTGTGGGTAGGATAAAGACAGCCTCGATAAAGGTTATGGGGAACCAGATAATCAAGGAGCACGGAAAGCTTTTCACTGATAATTTTGAGAAGAATAAAGAGGTTCTGGATGAAGTAAGGGAGATAAAGTCCAAGAAGATAAAGAACATCTTGGCTGGTTATATAACAAAGGAAATAAAAAGGATGAAGAAGAGCGGGTTGTGATGCAATGAAACTGGAGGACGTCCTTGAAGATGCGTTTTTTGTGAAGCCGGATGATTCTCTTTCCCACGTGGTGTCAATGATGGCGAAGGAGAAGAGGTATGAGGCGTTCGTATCCGAAGGGGGTTTCAAAGGAATAATCACACTTGATGACATTATAAAGAGGAGGTTAACAAGCCCGCAAAACGTTAAGGTATCGAATTTCATGAAACCGATAAACCCCTTTGAAGTGGACTCTCCTGTTGAGGATGTAATAAACTATATGCTTGTGAGCGAACATAGGTCGCTTCCGATCAAGAAGGGAGGGAGGATATTCGCGGTCACGAAACCCAAACTTCTGAATTTTATCAAGGACGAAGTTTTTGAGGGAAAGAAGGCGAAAGATGTGATGCAGTTTCCTTATTCAGCAGACACGAACGACACGCTCTCAACCGTTATTTCCGTAATGAAGGAGACGGGCCTCGACAGGATTCCGATACTTGACGAGAAAGGGGGGTTTGTTGGTCTGGTGGACAGCGTCAGCCTTGCGAATGTATTAACTGATAAAGGAAGGTCCAAGAGAGGTGAAAGGTTCGGTGATAAGGAGAGGTTGGAGGAAGTGGGGATAGAAAGATTCTTACGGAAAGAGATATTAAAGGTGAACCCGGAAACCGAGCTCAAGCGAATAGTCAGGGACATCTCGAAAGAGGGGGTTTGCGCGGTAATCGTGGAGGGAGGCGAGAAATTCCTGGGCATGATCACTGTCAGGGACCTTTTCAAATTGATAGGGAAGTCCCTGGAGACCGTCTACATAAGGATTAGCGGTCTGGACATGGAGGACGATTTCATAAAATCCAAGATAGATGAGATGGTCGACAACACCATCACCAAACTCCTGAAATCCCTTGAGGTGAACTACGTGGCGATACATGTTGAAACGCATAAAAGCGGAGGTAAAAGAAAGAAATACTCTGCTCAGGGGAGGTTCGTTACCGATAAGGGGAACTTCCACGCGAGCGATCACGAGTGGGACCCAACGAAAGCGATGAAGCTGTTTCTTTCGAAGATAGAGAGGGAAGTTCACAAAAAGGTGGAGATGGAGAGGGGATATTAGAATATCTTCTTCCCCGCGAAGAAATCGTTTATCTTCGAATCCAGGTCCTTTATTTTCACGCGTATCTGTTTCATTGAATCGCGGTCGCGGAGGGTTACATCTTTCCTTTTTAACGAGTCGTAATCAACCGTTATCGCAAGAGGAACGCCCAGCTGGTCGTAGATCACGTAGCGCTTCCCGATCGACTGCTTCTCGTCGTATTTCGTTTCGAATTTAGTTTTGAGAAGGTCGTGTATCTCCCTCGCCTTCTTGCCGATCCCGTCTTTCCGGACGAGCGGGAGTATCACGATGTCAAGGGGCGTGAGCTCTCTTGGGAACTTTAGGACGGGCTTTCCTTTCCTTTCGGAAAGGGAATTTTCTAGAACCGCGTAAAATATGCGATCGAGGCCCATGGAAAGCTCGAACACGTGAGGAACGAATTTTTCATCGTCCTCAACTACTGAAAGATCCGCCTTCGAAACCTTCGAATGCGAGGAGAGGTCGAAATCCGTCCGGTAGTTGCAGGCCACGAGCTCCAGCCAACCAACGCTCGTGTTAACCTCGAAGTCCCATGTTTCTTTCGAATAAAAAGCTTTCGCTTTATCCTCGAGTTCGCGGAAGCGAATATTTTTAGGATCGAGCCCGGCCTTCTCGAAGAATTCCTGGGTGATCGCCAGATAGTAACCTATGAGTTTTCCTGAAATTATTTTATTCTTAACCGCTTCGCCCAGGCTGACAGGTTCGATCTTGTCCTTTCCGAGGAGTTTCAGGCGAAGCTTCTTGTTTTTGTACTTTTCGAATTCCGGGAAATCGTTGATTTTCTTGGGGTTGAAGAAGACCTCGGTCTCGAACTGGCTGAATTCCCTGGTCCGGACAAGGCCCTGGCGAGGGGAGATTTCATTCCTGAAGGCCCTCCCAACCTGCGATATCGCCAGGGGTAGGGAAACCCTGGAAGTCTTATATATCTTCTGGAATGCGGTGAATATGTTCTGGCATGTCTCCGGCCGAAGGTAGGCGTTGTATTCCTTCGAGAGCGGGCCTATCGAAGTCCCTATCATCATGTTGAATTTTTTCACGTTCGAAAGCCCTCCTTTGCATTCTGGACAGGTGATCTTGTGTTTCTTTATTAAATCGTTGAATTCCTTTGTATCAAGGGCTTCTGGAATTATTTTTCCTGTTTTCCCTTCTATCAGTTTGTCTGCACGGAAAATCTTGTGGCATTTCTTGCATTGTACGAGAGGGTCGGCAAAGCTCTTCAGGTGTCCTGAAGCCTCGAAGTTCTTTTTCGGGAGTATCAGGCAGCCCTCGATTTCGAGAGAATCGGTTTTTCGGACGATCTCCCTCCTCCATAGGTCTATTATCCTCCTTCTCAGTATCGTCCCCAAATGTCCGAAATCCCAGAATCCCGAGGGAGGGGAATGTATTTCGGCTGAGGGGAAGAAGAGACCTCTCTGATCAGCAAGTTCATGTATTCTCTCGAATTTTCCCATAAAAACACCCGGTTATATAAATTTATTAGAGTTTCTTTAATAAGAATAATCTATGTCAAAATCGAAACGTGTTTTGAGGGCGGACTTTCATGTGCACACCTATCACTCTCTGGACAGCAACCTCACTCCGAAATCCATAATAGATAGGGCAAAGGAGATTGGTTTGGATGTGGTGGGCGTGGTTGACCACGGGAGTGTTGAGGGAGGGAAGGAGACCGAAACTCTCGCTAGGAAGGTAGCGAAAGACCTGATTGTTTTCGCAGGTGAGGAGATAAGAACAAGTGAGGGGGAGATCATGGCGTTCAACATAGACAGAACCATCCCCCAGCTAATGGATCTGATCGAGACGTGCGAGATCGTCAAGAAACTCGGAGGGTTCATCGTTCTTCCCCACCCCTTTGACAGGTTAAGGGGATGTGTGGGTAAATCCGCCCACAAGATAGTCAAATACGTTGACGCCGTAGAGGGGTTTAACGCAAGAAGCGTGCGTAACGGATTCAACAAGAAGGCCGTGAAGTTTTCGAAGGAGAATGGTTTGCCTCTGGTGGCAGGATCGGACGCTCATTTTTCAGAGGAGATAGGGAAGGGGATTACGCTGATAGATTCCGAATGGGGAAAGGAGGGTGTTTTGAAGGCGATAAGGTCAGGGAAGACGGAGATCTCAGGGGAAAAGTCGGGAATCAAACCACATATAAAGACGTTTTTTCAGAAGTTCAGGTAAGCGTTTCGCGTATGGTTGAATTCAGGGTTTTTTCTATGTCTTCGAGGTTTTCGTATTTCTTCAGCTCATTCGAAATATCCTCGATGGACTGGATGAGAGGTTCCGGTAACGTGCCGGAAAATTTCCCGGTTTGCAAATCTATTTCATCCGCAATCCTGTCGTTTAACTCCGCAACAACTGGGTTCATCAGGATCAGGAACGAGAATATGAAAACCGAGAGCAGCAAATACCCAACAAACATCATGTTACCGGTTCTGTACGACACGAACTTGATTCGTTTGAAAAAAACGAAAGTGGTAACGGCTATTGTTATCAGAAAAAGCAGGCTTAAAGGGAAGCCGTACAAGAAAATTGAAACCCCATAGGACACGCTGCTCAGTACGCCGAAAATCCAGAACAGTATTTTTTTGCTCTTTATCTCCCTTCCCTTGAATTTGAACTTGTAAAGCATGTAACCTGTTGTGTAGATGAGTGAGACGGAAAGCACCAGCCAGAACGGGAACTGCAAAATGTTCGAGCTCAATGCAAACCACCCCGTGCTGTACTTTAAAAACTCGATGGCTGTCATGTTCACGCTCGTCTTGGCAACGCTCCTCTTGAACCGGGTTCTGGGAGAGGTGTGGAGGAAGTTGAGGAACAAGAGGGTCAGCATGATCGATAAAAACCACCTGTTGACAAAGAACGAAAGGGAAAGTCCCGCCACCATGAAAGTCAGGGCCAGGTATTTTGCCTTTTTGATGCTCAGGTCCCCGCTTGCTATCAGTTTCCATTTGAGTTTCTCCCTGTCTCTTTTGTCGGTTTTGAAATCCACCACATCGTTGTACATGTACACAGAGGAATACGTGATCACGAAAGCGGCCGCTCCCAAGATCGCGATGGATATTTCGAAGGTTCCGGTTATCAGCCAGAGCAGCAGAACCCCGAACGTGAACTGTATTACATTCTTGGGAAGACTCGCCATGATTGAGTTGAAAAATATATTTTTCATCTTCATGATACCATCCCTGAAGGGCGTGTTCGTAATTTATATTTGAAGTTAGCTTAATAAATTTATGAGCGGAGACGAACCTGACTGGACAAGGTTCTGGGAGGGGAAGAGAGCCTTCAGATCTTTCCTGTTTTACAGGATTTATGAGAGGTTCCGGGCGAGAAGTTATTTCAGTTTGCTGAAAAACATGAATCTGAAAGACAAACGTATTCTTGAACTAGGCGGAGGCTCCGGTTATATCTGCAAACTCATTTGCGAAAAATTCGATTGCAAAGGGACGGTGGTAGACAACAACGAAAAGGCGTACGAAATATTCAAAAGGGTGATCGGGAACGAACGGGTGAATTACATTCTGGAGGATATGTTTAAACACGAAAAGAGGGGATACGATCTGGTCTTCTCTGACGGGCTGATAGAGCATTTCCATTTGGGGAAAAGAGAAGATATAATTTCACTGCACAGGAAGTTCGCCAAGAAAGGGGGATTCGTGATGTTCTTTGTTCCGAAAAAATCCTGGCTGGTTGAACGCTTCATGTCCATGGAGGAAGGATATGAGGAAAAAATGGATTCGAAGCAGCTGATAGAGGAGACGTCAATACCCGGTCTGAAACTGGTATCGACCAATAAGGATTTCCATATGATCGGCGTACTCTACAAGGCCGAGTGAATCAAATTATAAAAGCAATCATTTCTTATAATAACTTATGAAGGTCCAAGAAATTCTCGAGATGCTGCATCCCCTGGAAAGAAGGGTTATTCCCTTTCTTAGGGGCGGCGTTGAACTTAATGACATCGCCGAGAAATCAGGAATGAAAAAGATCGAGGCGATGAGGGCGCTTCAGTGGCTGGAGAACAAGGATATCCTGAAGATAAAATCCGTTTCAAAGGAGATCATAAGCCTGGATGAAAACGGCAGGGCATACCTCGATAAAGGTCTGCCTGAAAGGAGGTTTCTGGAACATCTGGATGGTGAGATGTCTCTCACAGAAATAAAGGAGAGGGCAAAACTTAACGACGATGAGGTTAGGATAGCGTTAGGGGTATTGAAATCAAAATACGCCATATCAATACTCGGTAACCGGGTGGAAGCAACCGGTAAGAAAAGAGAATTGCTCAAAGATGGCTTCCCGGAGGAAACTTTCCTAAAACGTCTCCCACTCAATGTCTCGGATCTGGACCAAAGGGGCAAAACCGCATACTCAAAGTTGAGTAAGAGAAAAAGGATCATTAAGAGGGAGGAGGTCAAGCTCAAGTATGTGGATCTGACTAAACTCGGAAAAGAGGTTATCTCTAAATTCAAAAAGACGAAAATCGGTGATCTGGTGGAAAGGTTGACCCCGAAGATGTTGAAGGATGGAAGCTGGAAAGGGAAGGATTTCAGGAGGTATGATATCAAGATAAATGTCCCGAAGATATACGGAGGGAGGAGACATTTTGTAAACCAAGCGGTAGAGTATGCAAGAAGGATTTGGCTTGATCTGGGTTTTAAGGAAATGACAGGAAATATGTTGCAAACCAGTTTCTGGAACTTCGATGCCTTGTTTCAACCCCAGGATCATCCTGCTCGGGATCTAATGGACACCATGTTCATTAAAAACCCGAAATACGGGAGACTCCTGAACAAAAAAGTGGTTGAGAGAGTTAAGAAAACGCATGAGAACGGATGGACAACAAGGAGTATTGGATGGAGATATAAATGGGATGAAAGGGAAGCCAGAAAAAACTGCATGAGAACGCACACGACAGTCTTATCCGCAAAAACGATAGCCTTGCTGAAGAAATCGGATTTGCCAGCGAAGTTCTTCTCATTCGGAAAAAACTTCAGAAATGAAACCTTGGATTGGTCACATCTCTTTGAGTTGATCCAGACTGATGGCATCGTTGTGGATCCCGATGCGAATTTCAGGCATCTGCTAGGATATTTGAGGGAGTTCTTTAGGAAAATGGGATTTGAAAAGATAAGGTTCAGGCCTGCATATTTCCCTTACACTGAAATGAGCGTTGAACCTGAAGTTTTTCATCCCGTTCACAAGAAATGGGTTGAACTGGGAGGCTCGGGTATATTCAGGCCAGAGGTTGTGAAACCGTTGCTCGGGGAGGATATACCGGTCCTAGCATGGGGTCTAGGATTTGATAGGACAATAATGGACTACTATGGTTTAAACGATATCAGAAAGTTGTATAAAAATGATTTAAAACAGCTGAGAGAAACAAAAATATGGTTATAAGGTGAGCGAATGCCGACAGTTACGTTAAACAGAAAGGTTTTCGAAAGATTGGTGGGGAAGAGTTTTCCCATAGAAAAACTCAAGGATAGGATAAGCTACCTGGGGACAGATCTTGAGAGTGTAGAGAGCGATAAAATCGTGGTTGAAGTTTTTCCCAACAGGCCTGATATGCTCTCTGAACAGGGATTTGCAAGGGCGTTTTCATCATTCGTTGGCGTAAAAACCGGGTTGAAGAAGTACAATATAAAAAAATCAGGATTCAAGGTTATTGTTGACAGATCAGTTACCATGCGACCCTATACAGCATGTGCCTTGGTTAAAAATATGAAATTTACTGATGAACGAATCAAGGAAACCATGCAACTCCAAGAAAAGCTTTCTACCACTCATGGGAGAGCAAGAAGAAAATCAGAATATGGTATCTATCCCAGTGTCAAAATTAAATTCCCGGTAAGATATATAGCAAAGGATCCCAAGACCGTGACATTTGTTCCTCTCGGTATGAATAAGCCAATCAGAGCGGACAGGGTTGAACAACTTCATCACACAGGAAAGGCATTTAAACACATTACAGAGGGCTGGAAGAAATATCCCTTTTTCATTGATGCCAGCGGTAAGGTCCTGTCAATGTTGCCGTATACGAATTCCAATGACACAGGCAAAGTGGATGAAACCACAAAAGAAATATTCATTGAATGTACTGGAACGAACCTTGAGAATGTGAACACAGCGCTGAATATTTTAGTTACCACATTTGCGGACATGGGTGGAGAAATATACAGCATAGAGATGGTTTACCCCAACAAAAAAATCACAACACCAAACCTTACTCCAAAGAAGATGAAAATAGATTGTGACTACGTGAACAAGCTGCTTGACCTGAAACTTTCGAAAAAACAGATCTTCAATCTTTTGAAAATAATGGGCTATGGTGAAGAAAGGGGGAATGTCCTCATCCCAGCCTATAGGGGAGATGTAATGCATCAGATGGATTTGGTGGAGGATGTCGCGATAGCATACGGTTATGAAAATTTTGAACCGGAAATCCCTAACATCGCGACAGTAGGCTCTGAGGATGAGTTTTCTGTCTTTGCCTCGAAGGTAGCGAATATTATGGTGGGCCTAGGGTTCATTGAGACGAGCACATACCATCTTACCAACAAACGGAATCTTAATGAAAAAATGCTTACAGATATGGACTTTATAGAAATAGATAACAGCAAGAATAGCGAATATAATGTTCTAAGATCATGGATGATCCCCTCATTGATGAATGTTCTGGGCAGCAACACAAGGTACGAATATCCGCAGAGACTTTTTGAAATAGGAACTGTTTTCAAGAAAGGGGGGAAGGAAACCGGTGTTCAGGAATTTTCAAGGTTAGGAGTTGTGATTTGCGATAAGGACATGACGTTTACTGACATGAAACAGGTGATGGATTCGTTTTTTAATTCTCTGAACGTGAAATACGGCATAAAAGGAGTAGATCACCCCTCGTTCATATCAGGAAGGGTGGGGAGGGTTTCGGTCAAAGGAAAGAAGATCGCCTACATAGGGGAGATCCACCCTCAGGTTCTTGAGAATTTCGGGATCGAGCAGCCTGTATGCGCTTTCGAGGTGAACCTGAGCGATATGTTGGAAATTCTGAAAAAATAGTTATCTCACCAGCCAGCCGAATAAACGTAAGCTCATGGGTTTTCTGGGTGCGTATTCCTCTCCGATAAGTGTGGCTGCCACCGATCTCATGTGCTGCGCGGCGAAGGATTTCGGGTTGTGGTAAACAACTGGCTCTTTCAGGGCGATTGACTTACGGACTTCCCTGTCCTCCGGGATTCTTCCGATGACGGGAACGCCCAGCATCTCCTCTATGTGTTCTATCGGAACTTCGTGCGACTCCTTCTTTATTCGGTTGACCACCACGCCCAAGTTGTGGGTTTCGAACTTCTCAGCGAGCAGGCCCAGTTTCATCGCGTCCGTTACGGCCGGGAGTTCTGGGTTGGTTATGGTTATCATTTCATCCGCAGCCTCTATAGAAGCCCTCGCTTCTCTCCCCAGACCCGCGGCCGAATCTATCAGGAGAAAATCCGTTCCTTCCATAAGTTTGTAAAAAACATCAACAAAATCATTGGATTTGACATTCCTTATCTTTCTCAGAGATATGTCAGCGGGTATTACCCTGAATCCGGTCTTGTGCTGGTAGGTTGCTTCGCGGATCGCTGCCCTTCCCTCCAGAACATCATGCAAGGTTTTCGGATACAGGTGAATTCCTAAATGCAGGCCCAGGTTGGAAGTTGTCAGATTTGCGTCAAGAGCGACAACCGATTTCCCGTAAAGGGCGAGCGCTGCCGCAAGGTTCGCGACAAGCGTTGTTTTTCCAACGCCTCCCTTTCCAGAAGCCACTGTTATTACACGGGTCATGTTTATAATTTATTTTTGAAAAGTTATAAATATATGCTGTTTCGGGAGATGACCTGGTTTATAAGGCCAAGTCATCTTTTGCCGGGTACGGACCTGGTGGGAATTTCGAAGCCAGCGGTTGCTGGATGGCTGGAAACCAAACTTAGGTGGACGGCTTAATTCGATATGATCAAGCCGTCATGTGCTCTTTGGTTTCCAGTTTCGAACCCACGACCCCTCGCTTAGGAGGCGAGTGCTCTATCCAACTGAGCTACAGGTCCATAGTGAGGTGTGCATCAATTTATCGCTGATTTATAATTATAAATTGAAGAGGTTTTTAAAGAAATTCATCACGTTTTCTATAAATGCAGAAAACCAGTTCTCATCTCTCTTTGAGATTATCCTGCCTGTCGTTACCATCCCCGCTGTTTCGTTCTCTGGTTCAGAAACATCAGAGGTTTCGTTCTCCATTGTTTGATTTTCCGGTTCCAAAGATTCCTTGATGAATATTTCCCTTGTTATATCATGTTTTTTGTTTTCGCACCATATCCTAACCCTCAGCTTGTATTCACCTGGCTCCGTGTCTTCCGCAATTCTGTTGCTGAGGGTCACGAGGGCGGAGGAATTCCCTGGTATGCTCGCATTTCGCCTGTTTGCATCCCATGTGTTTAACCACTCGCTGCCGTCAAATCCGAGGGAGAGTGGTTTTTTCCCTTCGTATATGTAAGAGTAGAGAGTGTAATCTCTCTGGTAATCAAGGATGTTACTCATCCTGACGTATATTTCAATTTCCTCGTCCTTGCTGATTTCGTAGGGGAAATAAATTATTTCAAACTCCTCCTCTTCATCTTCAGAGGTGCATTTGGGGCAGGGAGCGCAGGAACAGGTTGTTTCCCCATTTTCACAGGGAGGGCATTGCTCCGGGTCAGTTTCTCCACCCTTTACAACGATCAGTTTCTCGGCGAGGTCATTCGAATGGTCAGAATCGTTGCATGGGAATTCCCTTATCTCAGCCACTATGTAATACGCCTCGGACCCTCCGATTTCTTTGGGCGTCCACTGTCTTGATATGTTTTTGTTGCAGGTCATGTTCTGGGTTGTGGTGTAGTTTGATCTCACCATTCTTCCGAATAGGTCCTCTATCCAGTATTCTATGCTCACTTCCTTTACTTCCTGATCACATTCTCTGTCTTCAACACTTAGATGATAGTTTTGTCTCTCGCCTGAATTGAAAATCAGATCGGACGCTATGGAAAGCGAGAGATCGCAGGTCCCGTTGGTGACGTTGGTCTGGTTTGTTTCGTTGGTTTCATTCGTGTCTTTCGGGAGACATGTGTTTGGTAGACCTGGAGTTGAAATGTTCTGAAGAATAAAAGTCGAATTGCATAGTCCGTATGATCTATTAGTTTCAGAAGAGTTGTATACTATTTTTTGTAGGAGCGATGAACCGTTGTAGAGCGAGATGTTATCCCCGCTGTTTCTGAGGCTCATTCTGTTGTTTTCGAAAACCCTAACTTCTGAATCCCATATCTCTGCAAAAGCACTCGAGTTCTTCGTGATTATAATGAATTCATCCTTCCCGATAGAACCGTTCAGGGTTATTGGATTTTCACCAGTATCCACCGTTATGTTCTCTAAGGATAAATTAACATAGCTTGTGATCTCGATCCATTCGGAACAATCCCTGCAATTGTCATCAGGATCAGGCATGAACTCGTTTATCGTGATTGCCTGGACACTGTAAGCCGTCAAGAACAGCGAGATTACGAATACCAAATAAACCCTCATGAAGAAATCTGGAATTATGTACTAAAATATATATGTTTAAACATATGTTTAAACATCAATAGATAAATTTTGGGGTTTCGGCTACTCTTCCGTCATTTCGCTGCACTCGGGGCAGACCCATCTTCCGTCCGTGTTTCTCAGATCGTCTGAATAGGAATCGCAGATTTCGCACAAGCCAGAGATCGTCTGGTCAGGCCTCGCAACTGCATCCACTTTCGCTTTAAGCTTCTCTGAGAGAACCTCTATGAGTTCAGGAGAAACCAGAAGGATTTCCTTGGTTGAAATTATTCCTTTAAGTTTCCCGTCTTTTACGATGGGAAATCTTTTCAGGCCGCTCTTTATCATTTTTTTCGCTACGCCCAGTACGTTTTCATCAGGTGAAACGGTTATGAAAGGCCTCTTCCTCTCCTTCCAGAATTTCCCTGCCTTTATCTTCTTGGGGTCCTTGTTGTTTGCGATCAAGGTTACTATATCGTTTGTCGTTACCATCCCGATCGGTTTCTCTTTCTCGACTATTACAGCAGAACCTATCCTGTTGTTTGTGAGTATTTTCGCCACTGTTGACATCGTTACGTCCGGATCTATCGTTACTACGTGCTTCTTCATTATCTCCTTTACCTTTACCATGTCTTTCACCTAATTTTAAATAAAAATCGAAGTTATTTAAGCGTTTTTATGTTTAAACATTTCTATTGAAATCTATATTACCCGTTCTTTATCTTGGCCTGCGCTGCAGCGAGTCTAGCAATCGGGACCCTGAAAGGCGAGCAGGAAACGTAATCAATTCCCAACTTATGGCAGAACTCGACAGAACTCGGTTCTCCGCCATGTTCACCGCAAATCCCTATTTCTATCTTGGGGTTTGTTTTTTTTCCAAGTTTCACGCATGTCTCCATGAGCGATCCCACTCCCTCCCTGTCCAGAACTTGAAACGGGTCTTTCTTCAAAACACCCTTCTCTATGTATTTTGGTATGAATTTGCCGGAATCATCCCTTGAAAATCCATAAGTGGTCTGGGTCAGGTCGTTCGTTCCGAACGAGAAGAAATCCAGGACCTTCGCCAGCTCATCCGCCACAACACACGCCCTCGGGAGTTCAATCATGGTTCCTATCTTGTATTTTACGTTAACCCTTGATTTTCTGATCAGGTCCTTCGCTATCCTTTCTATGACCTCCCTCATGAACTTTGCTTCTTCAAGACTCCCCAGAACAGGGATCTCTATTTCAGGGAAGGCCCTGCCTCCTGACCTGTTGATCTTGATTGCCGCCTTTATTATTGCCTCAACCTGCATTTCAGAGATCTCAGGATATACCACCCCCAGCCTGCAGCCTCTGAAACCCAGCATGGGGTTAAACTCGCTCAAGAAGTTTATTTTCTTTTTGAGTTTTTGATAGCTTACCTTCATCTTCCTTGCAAGTTTTCTTATCTCCTTATCTTCCTTTGGAAGGAATTCGTGAAGCGGCGGGTCAAGCAGACGTATGGTAACGGGTAAACCGTTCATTTCTTTGAATATCCCCAGGAAATCATTCATCTGCATGGGAAGGAGTTTCTTAAGCGCATTCCTTCTTCCCTTTTCGTCTTCGGCAAGTATCATCTCCCTGACGGAATCTATACGGCCTCCCTCAAAAAACATGTGCTCCGTTCTCGCCAAGCCGATTCCTTCAGCCCCAAAGTCTTTCGCCCTTTTCGAATCCTCAGGCGTGTCGGCATTGGTCCTTACTCCCAGTCTTCTGAATTCATCGACCCATTTCATTAACGTTCTGAACTCACCTTTCATTTCAGGATCCACAACAGCGATTTTACCCTCAATCACCTCTCCCGTGCCCCCGTCCAGCGTGATCCATTCTCCTTCCCTAATTTTAATTTCCCCTGCCGTCAATGTCTTCTTCTTCTCATCAATAATGATGTCTTCACAGCCTGCCACACAGCAGATCCCCATTCCACGCGCAACCACAGCGGCGTGTGACGTCATTCCTCCTCTCGCTGTAAGTATTCCCTTCGAGACGGACATGCCCCCGATGTCTTCAGGGGAAGTCTCTTCCCTTACGAGCACGACATCCTTCCCTTTGGACGCAAGCTCTTCTGCCCTGTCTGCTGTGAAACACACTATTCCCACCGAGGCCCCAGGCGATGCCGGGAGTCCTTTTGCTATTGCCCTTGCTTTCTCCTTTTCCTTTGGGTCAAGCTGTTTATGAAGCAAGTGGTCAAGCTGAGCGGGATCTATCCTCATTATAGCCTCTCTTTTGCTTATCATCCTCTCTTTCACAAGATCTACCGCAATTTTCACCGCGGCCTGCGCTGTTCTCTTTCCTGCTCTTGTCTGGAGGACGTACAGTTTTCCCTTCTCTATCGTGAATTCCAAATCCTGCATGTCTCTGTAGTGTTTATCAAGCAGCTTGTAAACCTTCATTAGCTTCCTGTAAGCTTTCGGAAGGTCTTTTTTTAGGTTAAATATGGGTTTCGGTGTTCTTATTCCCGCAACGACGTCTTCACCCTGGGCATTAATGAGGTATTCGCCGTAGGGCGTGTTCTCGCCGGTGGAAGGATCTCTTGTGAACCCCACTCCGGTTGCAGAGTCTTTCCCCAGGTTTCCGAAAACCATTGCCTGAATGTTGACCGCTGTTCCCAGATCTTCTGGTATGTTGTTGAGTTTCCGATAGGTTCTCGCGCGTTTGTTGTCCCAGGAACTGAAAACAGCATCTATTGACATCTTCAGTTGTTTCTTGGGGTCTGAAGGAAATTCCTTGCCTGTCTCTCTCCTGACGAGATTTTTGTATTCACTAACGATAATTTTAAGTTCCTCGACTTTAAGGTCGGTGTCTTTTCTGCCCCTCTTGCGTTTGTTAAGGATTTTCTCGAACTTTGCATGATCCACCTCAAGAACCACGTCACCAAACATCTGTATGAACCTTCTGTAGGAATCCCATGCAAACCTGGGATCTCCGCTTTCCTTTTCTATCCCCTTCACCGTCTTATCGTTTAGGCCGAGGTTAAGGACGGTGTCCATCATGCCCGGCATGGAGACGGGAGCACCGGATCTCACAGAAATTAACAGCGGTCTTTTTTCGTCCCCAAATTTCCTTTTCATTTTTCTTTCCAATTTCTTTAGGTTTGATTCAACCTGTTTCTCAAGATATCTGGGGTATCTTTTGGTTTTTATGAAATCCATGCACACGCGGGTTGATATCGTAAAACCGGGAGGTACTGGCAAACCTATCCTGGTCATTTCTCCCAGGTTCGCTCCCTTTCCTCCGAGCAGTTTTCTGCTTTCCTTCCCCCTTTCCCCGAAGAAGTAAACCATCTTCATGACATTCACATAAATAGAGATTTTGTTCCATCGTTTATTTATAAGTTTACGTTTTACGTTCGATGGTTGTCTTAAATAAGCCCAAACCGCTCTTTAAACTTTTATTAATGAGCTAGTTTAAAACTTATATTATGGGCATGAAGGGTATTTCCCCGATAATAGCCGCCGTCGTGCTGATAGCTATAAGCGTTGCTGTGGGGGTGATGATATCCTCATGGGTCACCCATTGGGTCACGAGACAAACGGGTGTAACAACACAGTGCGTGGCGCTAACGAACTACAACATAGAGTCGGCGACATATGACAGCAGCAACAACAATCTCACGATGGTTGTAACAAACCTGGGAACCATAAAGCTTTACGGCTTCAGTGCACAGATAATGAATCTGACCAATATAGTTACCTACAACGATACGAGCCCTGATATCAAGGTCACGCCGAATCTGAGCAAGGAATATCCGCTGACCGAACAGAGGTCCGCGATAATAATAATCAACCTGAACGGGACCCAAGGAAGCTACGGAGAGATCGGGAGGACGGCAGAAGAGATAAAGGTTTTTAACAAGGCATGCCCTGCATTTTCAGCCAAGATACCTAAAAAGGATATAGTTAAGGAGTGATAGGATGAGAAAGGGTATATCCCCTCTGATTGCAGTGATAATGTTAATAGCATTTACAATGATCGTTGCAGGGATTCTCGCGGGATGGGCAACCACCTTCGTTACCACACAGAGAGAGGAACTTCAGTTTTGCGCGAAGGCTCAGCTGCTCATACAGAATGCAAACTATAACGACACGACAAAGAATCTTACCATCGCCTTATTCAACACTGGTGACGTTCCCTTGAGGGGTTTCGTGGCAAGGTTGACCTATGCAAACAACACAGTGGCTTCTGAAAGGAGTGGTCTGGAAACTCTTGAGATAGCCTCACAGGATATAAGAACAGTCACCGTATCTGTAGATGACACCTTGGATAAGGTAGTGATACAATCGTTGCAGTGCAGGGGGGCGCAGGACCTGATAGGCAAGTACGATATAAGGGGACTCGGTTACCCAGCGTTCTAAGTAAACCCCCTGTTTTTTATTTAAATAATCGTAAGTCTTTTTAGGATATTTATGAAATATAAATTCATAGACGATCTGACATCGGACGTTCTTTTTGAAGCCTACGGGAAGGATCTGAAAGATCTGTTTACAAATGCTGCTCTCGCCCTCTTCAGCGTGATATGCCAGATAGGAAAGGTAAAGCCAAGAATTAAGAAGGAGGTTGAGGTTGGAGGGGAGGACACTAAAGATCTTATGTTTAACTGGCTTCAGGAACTCATAGTTCTTGTTGACACAGAGGAGATGTTCTTTTCAAAATTCGAAGTGAGAGAAATCGATGAGAGACATCTGAAGGCCAAATGTTATGGCGAAGGGATAACAAAGGGAAAGAGTGGGACTTTGGTGAAGGGCGTGACCTACCATAAGTTCGGGGTAGAAAAAACGGACAAAGGCTATAAGGTAACGGTCAGTCTGGATATATAGCCGGAATCTATCCCTTCAGAACTCCTACCGGAACCGTTCGTGCAACCTTCAAAGAGATTCCCATGCCGTGAACACTCTCTATCACGTCATCCACGTTCTTGTAAGCCCCCGGGGCTTCCTCTGCCAAAACCTTTGGGTGGGTTGACTGTGTGACAATTCCTTTATTCGCAAGTTCTTCCTTGACCTTTCCACCCCAAAACTTACGAATGGCAGCGTGTCTCGACATAGCGCGCCCCGCTCCGTGAACCGTTGACCCAAACGTTTTCTCCATTGATTTGTCTGTTCCCCTGAGAATATAAGAAGAGGTTCCCATAGTTCCCGCAATAAGGACCGGGTCGTCTGGGAAGGAACGTGTCGAACCCTTCCTGTGAACGAAAAGCTTTCTCTTTTCCCCTTCCACAACATGATTCTCGAGCTTAACCACGTTGTGGCATAACCCGTATATCGTGTTTAAATCCATCGATTCCCAGTCCTTTCCGAATATCTTTTTAAAGGTTTCGCGTATCCAGTGTGTCATCACGATTCGGTTTGTGAAGGAATAGTTCACAGCGCACACCATTGCTGAAAAATAATCCTTCCCTTCCTGTGATTTCGAAGGGGCGCACGCAAGCTGACGGTCAGGCAGCCAAATGTTGTATTTTTTTACCGCTTGTTCCTGAATCTTCAGGTAATCGCTCGCTACCTGATGTCCAAGCCCGCGGGAGCCGCAGTGAAGCATGATCAAGATCTGATCGGGATTTTGAATTCCCCATTTGTTAGCGAATTCCTGGTCATAGATATCGGAAACCCTCTGTATCTCGAGGAAATGGTTTCCTGCTCCAAGGGTTCCCAGCTGTTGCAGACCGCGTTTCTTGGCGAGATCGGAAACTTTCGAGGAATCCCCTCCTTCCATATGTCCTCTCTCTTCCATGTTTTCCCTGTCCTTCGAAACCCCGTATCCGTTCTCTATGGCCCAGTCTATTCCTTTTTCGAGGACCTGATCTAACTGATCATTCGTTAGCTTCAATCTCCCTTTCGCTCCCACCCCGCAGGGTATGTTCTTGAACAATGTTGAAACCAACTCGTTCAATTTCGGTTTAATCTGGTCGTAAGTGAGGTTCGTTCTTATGGAATTCACCCCGCAGTTTATATCGAAACCGCAGAGTCCCGAGGATATTATTCCATCTTGGGAATCGAACGCGCTCACAGCCCCCATCGGAAGACCGTATCCCCAGTGCATGTCCGGAAGCCCTATAACCGGCCGGATCACTCCGGGGAGGCAAGCGACGTTCGTCAGCTGCTGGATAGCGGCATCTTCTATAGCATCGACTACCCTTTTGTTTCCTATGACCTTCGCGTCCACATTCATTCGTTCCCTAGATCCCTTGGGAAGAAGCCATTCGTATTCGCCCAACTTTTTCAATTTCTCCTTCATCTCAAACCTCCATTTGACCCGCGACATCCTTATTAATTATTTTCTTATATATTCTATCTGTTTAAATATTAAATTAGAGAGGTAGCTTTTATGACCAGAAAAGATTCTTACAAAAGGGGATGGCACCACACAAAAACGAGAGGTAAGGAGACGATCGTTACGTGTGGTTTCTGCGGTAGGAAAGTTCCAAAGTACAAGACATTCGTTGTGTACAGGGGATTTTCCATATCGGATCCCTCTCTGAGGAAGGAACTGGGGAGAGGGAGATTTTCACTGTCCTCAACTAAGATTTATGCGTGCCCTGGTTGCGCACGCCACAGAAAAATTGTTAAGAAGACCAGAAGGAAGTAGGTTTAATGAGGCTGAGGGGAGCTCTCAGAGAGAAGATAGACAAACTGAAGGGGAAGGGGAAGGTTAAATACCCTCTTGTTAAGATTAAGGAGCCAAAACACCTCATAGTTTTCCCTTCAATCAAGAAGATGACAAATGTTGATATAAAATACCCCCTTCTAGAGCCCTTTGTTTACGCAAGAATAAAATGGAACCCGGAAAAAAGAGGCCTGGTATACAACATAATAGAACCCATTTTATCGAAAAAGGAGGTAAAAATTCTGGAAACAATAAAAAAGGATTTGCTTGAAACGATAGATGTCGAACTTTCAGAGGTAAAGGAGAAGGGGAAGACCTTCGAATACATACAGAAAAAGCTGACAAAGATACTGGAGGACGAAAATATTGCCTTGACCTCCGAAGGCTATGTAAAGATAAGTTATTACATATACCGAAATTTCGTCGGATTCAACGAGATCGAGGGTTTGCTTCATGATCCGTATATAGAGGATATAGGTTGTCCTGGTCTGGGGATACCGGTTTTCGTTGTTCACAGGAAGTTTGGTTCTACCGAAACCAACATCGTTTACGAAGATAGTGGTTACCTAAACAATTTTGTGATAAAGCTGGCGGAAAGGTGTGGTAGATACGTTTCATACGCAAAACCGCTCCTCGATGGTTCACTTCCGGATGGCTCTAGGGTCCAGGCAACGCTGGCAAAAGACGTGACCACCAAGGGCCCTACATTCTCCATTCGTAAGTTCAGAATAGAGCCGTTCTCGCCCATCGACATAATAAATCTGAACACCGCATCCTCCGAACTCATGGCATACCTTTGGACTGTTACGGAAGCACGGGCTTCCACTCTGATATGCGGAGGCGTCTCGAGCGGGAAAACAACGTTTTTGAATTCAATAAGTATGTTCATCCCTCCTGAGGACAAGATAGTTTCCATAGAAGACACCCGCGAACTAAACCTTCCGCATGAGAACTGGATACCTAGCGTTTCGAGAATCGGATTTGGTATTCCTGAGGCGTCAGGGAAAAGATATGGAGAGGTAACGCTCTTTGAACTTCTTAAGGAGTCGTTCAGACAGAATCCTGATTACGTCATAGTGGGGGAGGTGAGGGGAAAGGAGGCGTACGTGATGTTCCAAGGCATGGCTTCAGGACACTCCTCGATCGGAACAATACACGCGGGTTCTATAGAGGATGTTATAAAACGTTTGGAAACGCCTCCCATCGAACTGTCTCCCAGTCTGGTGGAAACGCTTGATATCGTAATCGTGATGGTCAATGCAAAGGAGAAGGGAAAATCAGCAAGAAGGGTTAAAAACATAGTGGAGATAGAATCTGTAGATCCGAAAACGGGGAACCCTCACACCATAAAGACATTCGACTGGATCCCTTCAACGGATTCTTTCGGATCGAACCTTGAGGAGTCGTATCTTTTGAAGAGGATCGCCTTTGATAAGGGTATGCCTTACGAAAAGATGAAGAACGAGATAAAGAACCGGGTTAAGATTCTTGAGTGGATGAGGAAGTTCGCCATAACGGATTACAGGGAGGTATGCAAACTGGTCAATCTTTATTACAAAGAGACCTCGATCATAATGGAATGGGTAAATCGGAATCTTCCTCCGTACAAGACCAAGGCTAAGGAAGTCAAAAAAATCCTTGAATCGTCCACGGGGCTGGGGATTATCGAGTGATTGGAGTTTATTTCTTTGAGGTAGGAGGTTTAAACATAATCTTTTATAACTAATTTTCAATTCTTTATTATCCTTGTGATTGTTATGTATTCTCTGAAAGAGATCGTGCAAGAGATCGCGAAGGGTTCTGATCTATCCGAAAGCGAGGTCAAGAAGAAGATCGAGGAAAAACAAACCGAACTCTCCGGCCTGGTTTCCCAGGAAGGGGCCGCCTACATCGTGGGTAAGGAACTCGGTGTGAATCTCTTGAAGGAAACCAAGAGTAAACTTCTTAAGATCAAGAACGTGGTTTCTGGGATACGTTCCGTGGACCTCGTTGGGAGGGTAGTGGGTATCTCTGAAAAAAGGGATTTTGAAAAGAATGGGAAGAAAGGGAGCGTTGTGAACGTTGTCTTGGGGGACGAGACGGGAACGATCCGCCTGTCGCTGTGGGACAGCGAGATAGAAATTCTGAACGAACTGGGAATAAAGGAAAACGATGCGTTGAAAATCACGAACGGTTACGTCAAGGAAGACAACAGGGGCAACAACGAGTTGAGGATAGGAAAATTCGGCAAAATTGAAAAAACTGAGGGAAAGGGTATCAATGTTCCGAAGAGCGAGGATATAGAAAAGGTTTTCGAGAAGGTTAAAGCAAGGGACATCACCGATCTAAGGGAGAACGAATACAGCGAGGTTCGGGCTTCATTTGTTCAGTTGTTCAGGAGAAATCCTTTTTTTGAGGTTTGCCCGAAGTGCGAAACAAGGGTCGAAAAATCAGGCGATGTCTGGGTTTGCAAGGAGCATGGAAATACCGAACCCAAATACCAGTTGGTGATCTCGGGGGTTATAGATGATGGTTCAGGAAACATACGCATTATCCTTTTCAGGGACCTTGCCGAGAAGGTTTTGGATAAGAAAGCTGAAGATTTGAAGGAGAGGAGTTCAAAAGAGGCCGATCCTCTGTCAATTTACGAAAATATGGATGTGATAGGGAAGGAATTTGTTTTGAGGGGGAGGGTAAGAAAGAATCAGTTCACGGAGAGGATGGAATTTGTCGTGAATGAAGTCGAACGCATGGATGTTGAAAAGGAAATTAAAAATCTGCTAGAAAGGATTAAAGATTAAAATGTTGAAATGAAATATAAAGGGTCGCGAGGTGGTGATATGTCGAAGGACTTGTCTGGTTTGCCTGGGGTTGGAGATAAAACACTGGAAAAATTGAAAGAATCTGGTTATGATAATATGATGAGTATAGCTGCTGCTTCCGCCGGGGAGCTATCGGCTGCAACAGGACTTGGCACGGAAAGTGCGAACAAGATTATAGTTGGTGCGAGACAGAAGTTAAAAATGGGTTTTGAGCCTGCAAGCGAGGTTTTAAAAAAGAGGGGACTGGTGGGCAAAATCTCAACTGGTTCAAAGGCGTTGGATGTCCTACTAGGTGGGGGTATCGAAACGCAAGCGATAACAGAGATGCATGGAGCTTACGGTTCGGGGAAATCCCAACTGGCTCATCAACTGGCTGTTAACGTTCAACTCCCGAAAGAGAAAGGTGGTATGGGGGGCAAAGCTATATTCATAGACACGGAACAGACATTCAGGCCTGAAAGAATCCAGCAAATGGCAGAGTCTCTAGGTCTCGATCCCAAGAAGGCGATGGAAAACATTTTTGTTGCGAGGGCGTACAATTCAGACCATCAGGTTCTCCTTGCAGAGAAGGCGGAAGATGTCCTCAAGAAAGAAAACGTCAAGCTTTTGATAGTTGATTCTGTAACGTCATCATTCCGTTCAGATTATACGGGAAGGGGAACGCTCGCAGACCGACAACAAAAATTAAATAGGCATTTACATCGTTTACAGAGACTTGCCGATGTTTACAACGTAGCGATCTACATAACGAATCAGGTTATGTCAAGGCCTGACGTTCTCTTCGGAGACCCGACCGCCCCGATAGGTGGGCACATACTTGGTCACCAGGCGACTTTCCGCGTGTATCTGAGAAAATCCAAGGGTGACAAGAGGATTGCTAAACTGATAGACTCCCCAAACATGCCTGAAGGAGAGGCGATCTTCAGGCTGATAACTGAGGGTGTGAGGGACTAAAAAGTGAGGGTTCGGAGTTTCAAGAGTCTCAACACCTGTTCTTTCGTTATATCTGGATTTCTCAGTCTTACGAATTTTATATTCAAACCGACATCCTCGAAGCCATCCGGGATGGTTATCTCAACGAAACTCTGCATGTGGAGGTCAAGCGTTCGAGAAACAGTCCACTTGTGCAGGCCTGTTAATTTAGATATTTTAGAAACTGTTAGCAATTCTCCTGTTTTATCGTATTTTTTTAACAGACTTAGTATCTGCATAACGTTTTTTATGGTTTTTCGGTAGTGTCCCTTCTTATCCATAATTACTATATTGACCGGGTCAAATTTATATCTATCCAGATGGTTAAAGGAAAGGGGACCTAAAATTAGATTATATCCTTTTCTGTAACTATCACGAAATCCCCAACTGACTTCACAGCTGAAAATGGGACGAGAACCCTTCCTCTGTCGTCCTCTTGGAGGTTTAATTCACTCGTGTGCTTCGTTGGCTCAACCAAAACAAGGTTTATCAGTTCCCCTGACTCTATGATGTAGTCAAGATCGCCAACAACGCCAAACTTCTTTCCAGTCTCCTCAGAAACCAATACCTTCCCAACCAATTGTCTGCTTCTCACTCTTTCCTCCATAATATCCCTCCTATAAACATCATGGTATATATTTAAAAACAAAGTATTTAAAAATTACGCATTAACCATCATAGTTTTTACCTTGTCTGAAAGTTTGTACTGGAATGTTTTTCCTCTCCTGTTTCTTGAAACCAGACCGTCCTTCAAAAGTCTCTTTAGTATGTTGTTTACTGATCTTATTGCGTTTTCCTTGTCCTTGTATGAGTCCATTTCAATATTAGAAACCACCTCCGAAGGCGTAAGTTCTTTGTGTTTGTTCAGGAGTTCCAGAACGTGTTTTTGGCGTGAAGGAAGGTTGTTCACGCTTCCCAGGGAGACCCTTCTGGGCATCTCTGTTTGAATTTCCTCCAGAAAGTTAGGATCTACCGTGGATATGTTCCTTTCGATAGCTTTTTGAACGAGGTTGTTGCATACCTTTATCACCTCTCTGGGAAATCCTCCTGTCTTCTCGTAAATGACCTGGATGGTCTCAGAGGTGAACGGTTTTATATCGTTCCCCCCAACCCACTCTATTCTTTTTTTAACAAGCTCTCTTGTTTCCGATTTTGTGAGGTTGGTTAATTCAATCCTTGTGCTTACCCTCCTTATGAATGTTTCGAGATTCTCATTAAGCATCTGATCAAGGACAGGCAAACCCGCAATTACTATGGAAAGGTTGTCTATCTGATCTGTTAAGGTTCTCAGCCACTCGAGCGTTTCAAGCGTGGCTTCGTGGCCTTCGTCCAGGAGCAAAACGATGTTCCTTTTGTTTATCTTCCTGTTTACCCATTCGCCGAGGTTGTATAAGTTAAGATTTTTTCTCGAGAAAATTCTGTCTCTTATTCCAAGACCCATGAAGCCCGTGAAGATATTCACCCAGTCCTCAGGGTTTTTTGGTGGTTTTGATATGTAAAAAATGTTTTTACCGTCAAATCTGTTTGTTACGAATTTCAGAAGCGTTGTTTTACCGGAACCTGTCGGGCCGAGCAGCAGTGAGAATTTGTCCGTGCTTCTTATGCTGTCCAGTATGGTTTCCATTTCCTTCATGTAGCCGACAAACAAATCGGGGAGTATTTTGAAGCTGAAGGGGTTTTCTCTCCAGCTGAACAACTTCACGTATTTTTCATTTAAATTCATATCCAAATTCATAATTTCATATATTTAGATGAAATATTTAAATGTTTGGTGAAGTTTGGATGAAGTTTTATATATGAGGTTGATAATAATTTGTTATGCGATGTTTTGTTGCTGTTGACCTTGAAAAGGATCTCGTGAAACATATAAAAGAACTCCAGAACGAAATAAGAAATCTGAACGTAGACGTGAAGTTTGTAGAAACAGAAAATCTTCACTTCACGCTGAAGTTTCTCGGTGAACTTAACGAAAATGAAATTGATGTGATCAAAACTTCTATCGGGAATGGTTTGAAAGGGGTTGGTGTCTTCAAAATAAGAATGCGGGGTATAGGATATTTTGGAGGTCCAAACCATATAAGAACCTTGTGGGTGGATGTGAATGAAGGTAAGGACAAGTTCACGGAACTGGTTAAAAACGTGAATGAATGTTTAAGAATTGGTGAAAAAAACAAAACAGTTCATCTAACAATAGGTAGGATTAAATCCGGAAAGAACAGGGAATTGCTCTTGAACTTCATGGACAAATCCAAAGACATTAAGATAGGTGAGATGGATGTGAAACACGTGAAGTTAAAGAGCAGCGTTTTAACCAGGGATGGGCCCGTATATTCTGATTTGGCTATATTCGAATTAAAGGGGTAGCATGAATGAAGTTAAGCTTACCAAAATTTCATTTTTCGGTGTTGTTATTGGATTGATAGCGATTTATTTCCTGGCAACACAGATACATTCATTTCACGTGAATATAGGTGAAATTGACTCCGGGTACGTGGGCAGAACCGTGAACATTACAGGTAGGGTGACAGACCTGACAACAAACAAGGGTAACATGTTCTTCGACCTTGAAGACAAAACAGGTAAGATAAAGGTTGTTTTGTGGAAAGACACGCTTGAATTGCTGGAATTGAGCGGTGTGAACATAAATGAAATAGGGAATGGGGAGGAACTCAACATCGTTGGCAATGTTCAATTGTATAAAGGTGAACTTGAAGTAATACCAATACGCGAACACGTGAAGGTTTTATAGGTATTTGTGCGCGCTGTTCACAAGTTCTGTAACGAGTTTCACGGCATTCTTCACGTCTTTTATGTCTGCAACCTCAACAGGCGTATGCATGTAACGTGAAGGTGTTAGTATCGCTAAAGAGGGTATACCCTCTCTTATGGTTGATACTATGGAAGAATCTGTCGCCCCAGCACTCAGAACATCATACTGCAAAGGAATTTTGTTCTTTTTTGCAACATCTTCGACCCATTTCTTTATGTCGTCCTGTATAATACTTAATGCGTCCTTTATTAGGAGCACGGGTCCGTTGCCTATTACCGCTATGGCTTCGTGTGGTTTCAGGTAGGGAACGTCTCCGCTAAAGGTGACGTCCAGGGATATAACGAGATCGGGATTTACACTGAATGTTGATCCCCTTATCCCAATAAGGCCTATCTCCTCCTTGACCGTTCCCACTGCGTATAGTGTTCCCTTGAATTTTTTCAGGCTTTTTACAATATCTATTAATTCCAGGCAACCAACTCGATCATCAAAACCGTATCCGGTTACCCTTGAACCGCCAAGACTGTTGAATTCACCGTGTTGAGTCACGAAGTCGCCGACCTTCACCCCCATTTTTTCAACTTCTTTTTTGTTGTTTGCGCCGATATCTATGAACATGTCCTTTATCTTTGTTACCTTTTTCTCCTCTTCTCTTTCCTGAAGGTGTATCGCTTTCGAGCCAACGACCCCTATGATGGGTCCCTTGGAACCATGTATTTTGAATTTTTGGGCTTGGAGGATTTTGGAATCCCAGCCGCCTATCGGTTCAAATCTTATGAAACCTTTGTCATCTATGTGCTTCACCATCAAACCAATCTCGTCCATGTGCGCGTTAATCATTATCTTTGGTGAGCCGGATCCCTTCTTGGCAATAAGGTTACCTATTTTATCGATTCTTACATCGTCTACATGGGGTTTTATCTCCTTCATTATAAGATCCCTGACGTTCCTTTCAGAGCCTGAAACAGAGGGAGATTCAACCAGTTTTTTCAATAAATCTTCCATTCTATCACCTGATAAGATAAGGCAAACGCCTGTATCGATATATAATATTTGTTTATTCCGTTATAAATTTGTGGATCATTTTAGGTCTTCCTTGGACAGTATGCCTATGGAAGACCTTATGTTTTCCTTTTCCATGCCCACAAGAAACTTTATGTCCTTTCTCTTTGCAATTGATTCCAGTTTGTAATCAACCCTTCCGTCGAATATGACAGCATAGGGGTTTTCGACCGTTTTTAACGTGTTTATCAGTTCCTTCACAGGAACTTTACCGAGCAGGTTGAAAGTTGAATCAAAAATGCAAGCCGCCCGTGTTCCTATGAGCTCTTCCAGGGTTTTCTTGAATATCTTTTTCTGATCCTCTGTGATGCTGATCTCCCTTTTCTTGTACTTCTGCTCTATCTTGGGTCTCTCCTTCTTCGCCTCGTTCATTTTCTCAAGTTTGAACTGGGAAGAAGATATCTTATCCCTCAAACACTTGAAAACCTCTTTTTTCGATAGCTCCTCAACCTCCTTTCCAGGAGGGGCGACAGCTATGTAATCCAGATCCGTCGTTTCGATCAGACCCTTCAGATTCAGATCTCCTCCCCTGTCTCCGTCCACGAAGGCCGTGGTTATCTTCTCTTTCGAGAGCTCTGCAATCGTCTGGGGTATCGAGCTCCCCTCTATTGCTATCGCATTCTTTATACCGTATTTTATCAGGTTCACAACATCCGCTCTTCCCTCAACAATTACTATCTCATCAGAATCCAGCAGGTTCGGTCCGCATGGAAGTCCTTTGTATGCGGTTATCTCGTGTGTTTTTATCTCCTCCTTTATGTCCTCTGTTATCTTGGATGTGTCCGGTAATCCCTTTTCCAGCAGATCTTTCAAAATGGTCTTTGCCTTGTCAACCACGAACTTCCTCTTCATCTCCCTTGTGTCTTCCACAGATTTCAGGATTATTTTTGCTGTGCAGGGTCCGACTCTTTCGATGGTTTCGAGAGTGGCTGCTATCAGGGCGGTTTCCGTCGAGTCCAGGGATGATGGTATTATGAGTTCACCGTATGAGTTTCCCTTATCCGATCTTATGTTGACCTCTATCCTTCCGATTCTTCCCGTTCTCTGCAGTTCTCTCAAATCAAGGTCGGGCCCGAGCAAACCTTCGGTCTGCCCAAAAATAGCTCCTATTACATCAGGTTTCTCTATTACTCCTTTTGCGTTTATCTGCGCTTTTATCAGATACTTTATCGACGTTGGCGCTAACTTTGACATGAACATCAACCTCCTTAAAAGCGATTTGGCTATCCAAATTGGCCAAATCCTCTATTTGATTTTTTCCCAGAGACATTGTCTTGCCTCTCAATCTCGAGTTCGTTCGTTTTTTGTATTTCTGGAGCAGGTATCTCAATCGTTTTTCGATCTCCCTGCCCTTTTTATCGAAATCCGTGAGTATTACGATCTCTTTCGTTGTATTTATGTTCTCAACCACTTCGTAAAGTGGTCTGCCATCGATGGCAATAATATTTTTCAGACCAAGGCTTTTTAAAGCTTTTTTATCGTTCTTTCCCTCAACTATCAAAAGTTTGTCTTTCAGTTCCTTCAAAAGTTCATTGAGTTCCTCGATGGTTATCTTTTTATTCCTTGTCATGAAAACGCATTTTATTTTTAATATCGGTTCATAAATAAATTACTATGGATAACGTTCTTAACAAGGTTTTGAAAAAAATAACACCCAGCAACAGGGAGAGGGAGGAGCTTTCGGGGGTTCTGAAGAGGTTGGTAGATGCAGCCGAAAGTGTGATAAAACCCATGGGTTTACAAAAAACCATCGCAGGTTCGTTCATCCGCGACACCTGGTTAACAGACAAGAAGGAGATAGATCTCTTCATAATGTTCCCTGTTTCTTACCCGAGAGGGGATCTCGAGAAGCTCGGTCTAGAAACAGGGAAAAGGATCGTGAAAAAACTTAAGGGTGAATACGAGATAGCATACGCAGAACATCCTTACGTTAGGGGCAAAGTGAGCGGTTTTTCAGTAGACATCGTCCCCTGTTACAAGGTTAAATCTGCTTCTAAAATAATCTCCGCGGTAGATCGCACGCCGTTTCATAACAGGTATATAGCCGAACATCTGAAGCCTGAAATGGCGAAGGAAGTGAGACTCATCAAGCAGTTCTGCAAAGCAATCGATGTCTACGGTTCGGATATACGTACGCTTGGTTTTTCCGGCTACCTATGCGAACTTCTGATAATAAAACACAGGACCTTCAAAAAACTTGTTCTCTCTGCCAGAAACTGGAAATTCGGGAAATTCATGGATCTGGAAGGTCATTGTTACATAAGAAAACCAAAGTCCTTTTTCAGAAATCATCCCCTTATTGTTATAGACCCCACGGACCCGAAAAGAAACGTGGCCGCCGCACTCTCGGATGAGAATTTCGTCAAATTTGTGAAGTCGTGTGAAAATTTCGTGAAAAAACCAAGCGAAAGGTTCTTCAGAAGGGATATGAGAACGATAAAGATCCATGAACTCAGAAGACGCCTGAAAGCGAGAGGGACGAGGATGTTCGCCATACGTTTCGGGAGACCGAAAGTGGTTGATGATATCCTATGGTCGCAGATGAGAAAAACTTCCTCCAGGCTTGTTAACCTCCTAAAGGATAACGATTTCGAGATTTTTGATACCTCTGTGTGGAGTGACGAGAAGGATTCGTATCTGCTCTTGGAAATGAAGAGCTGGTTTCTTCCAAAAATAAGGAGGCTGAGAGGCCCTCCCGTACATTCGAAGAAGCATTCGAAACAGTTCATAGATAAGTATGGGGGGAAGGCTAAGGTTGAAGGCAAGAACTGGGTGGCCGAAATCGAAAGAAAGTACAGGAAGGTGGAAATCCTTCTGGAAGATTTTCTGAAAAGGAGTGATAAGCTCCTTCGAATGGATGGCGTAAGATCGCACATAGCAAAGAGTATTGGGAAGGATTTCGAAATTCTGAGTGGAAGGGGTTTCGAGAGGACAATAAAAAACAGGGATCTTGCAATTTTCCTTAGGAAGTATTTCTAAGGGAACGCATTCAAAAAGATTTAAATATCTTTTGTCATAAATTAAAGAATCATGCCGTTTACTGCGTAAGCAGGAGGTTGTGATATGGCGGAAGAGTTCTTGAAGGAAATAAGGGAAGCCAAGGAAAAGGCAAAAAAAAGAAAGTTTATTCAAACCTGGGATCTGATTATCAGCCTCAAGAACATCGATCTTAAAAAACCAGAAAACAAGCTGAACCTCGAATTCCCTCTCCCCGAAGGCAGGGGAAAGGAAACGAAAGTGATATTCATTGTTGATTCTCTGCTGGTTGAGGCAAAGAAAACCAGCGGTTTGATTATAACAAAGGGTGAACTGGAAAAGCTCGGGAAGGACAAGAAGAAACTGAAAAGATACGCCGATGAATATGAGTGGTGGTTCTGCGAAGCTCCTTTAATGCCTCTGGTGGGTAAAACCTTGGGTTTGGTTTTAGGACCCAGGGGCAAAATGCCAAAACCTGTTCCTCCGAAGGGGAGTGTTCAGCCCTTTATTGAGATGTCAAAGAAGCTCGTTAGGGTGATGCTCAGGGATTCTCCTGTAATACACGTTCCAGTGGGAAAGGAAAACATGAAGGAAGAGCAGATTATGAAGAACGTCCTTGCCGTCATGAATTTTGTCAAGGAAAAACTCCCGAAGGGAAAGATGAACATGAAGGGGGCGTGCATAAAGCTGACCATGGGGCCCCCGGTCAGGCTGAAGGTGTGAGTATGGTTTCGGAAAAGAAAATTGAGGACGTGAAGAAGGTTGCAGGGGAATTGAAGAAATATCCGGTTATTGGCCTGCTTGACATGTTTAAGCTTCCCTCGAAACAGCTCCAGGAGATGAGGGACAAACTCAAGGGTAAAGCGAAAATCAAGATGGTGAGGAAGAGTATTTTAAAGAGGGCTATGGAGGGCGTTGAGAAGAAGGGCATAAAGGAACTTGAGATGAAAATACAGAATCAGCCCGCCCTTTTATTCAGCGATGCTGACCCCTTTGAACTGGCAAGGATAATCGAGTCTTCCAAGTCGTTTGGATCGGCAAAAGAAGGAGACATCGCTCCGAAGGACATAGTGGTAAAGGCCGGTAAAACAAACCTCAGGGCAGGACCTGTGATAGGGGAGCTGCAGAGGATTAAGATCCCGGCAGGCGTGGAGGGAGAGAACATAGTTATAAAGGAAGATGCCGTTGTTGCCAAAGAAGGGGAAATCATAGAGAAGAACGTCGCTGATGTTTTGATGAAACTGGGTGTGGAACCGATTGAAATCTCTCTAAATCTCCTTGCCGTATGGGATCAGGGTGTTGTTTACCCGAAAGATATTTTGTTCATACCACTGGAAAGATATGAAAACGACATCAGACTCGCATATCAAAACGCCTTCAATCTTTCCATTAACATGGGTTTTCTGACAAGGGAAACCTTCCCTTTGTTGCTTTCGAAGGCGTACAGGGAGGCGATGGGTTTGGCAGGCGAAATTGGACTGGTAACCAAGGAAACGGTTGGCGGACTAATCGCAAAGGCTCATTCGCAGATGCTTGCCCTGAAAGAAAAAACTCCTGAAACCCACGAATTAAGCGAGGGGAAAGAAGCAGGACCGGAGAAAAAAGTTGAAGAAGAAAAACATGCTGATAAAAAATCAGAAAGTAAAAAGGAGGGATGAAGATGGAAATGGTATACGCAGCGTTACTCCTTCACTCCTTAGGTAAAAAGGTGGACGAAGCTGGAGTTAAAAAGGTCCTTGAGGCCGCAGGAGCGAAAGTTGAAGCCGCCCAGATAAAAGCGTTGGTTTCGAGCCTCAAGGATGTGAACATAGATGAGGCTATAAAGCAGACGTCTGTTGTTCAAGCAGCTGCTCCGGCTGCGGCAGAGGAGAAGAAGGTGGAGAAAGAGGAGAAGAAGGAAGAGGAAAAGGCCGAGAAAAAGGCGGAAGAAGCGGCTGCAGGTCTTGGTGCACTTTTCGGATAAATTTCTTTGGTTTAAAAGAAGCGCCAAGATCCCTCTAGTTCTTAAATTTAAGTAATGTGCATGAATATAATAAATTATGAAATCCGATAAAGAGATCAAAAAGGAATTTCTCCCGAAGTTCTGGAAAAATCCAGATAGATACTATGCAACAGGCGTTTTGAAGGAAGAGGGATTTGTAAGAAAGATCTGCATCATCTGTAAGAAGCCGTTCTGGAACACGAACGCTGAAAGGAGGGTGTGTGGAGATCCCCTGTGCAGCGGGGAAGGTTTCGGTTTCATAGGCAAAACTCCTGCAAAGAAAGAGATGAGCTACATAGATGTGTGGTTGAAGTTCGCGAGGATGTTCAGAAAGCTTGGGTATACGCCAATCAAGAGATATCCTGTTGTTGCGAGATGGAACCCAACGATGGAATACACGAACGCCTCGATCTCTGCCTTCCAACCATACGTGATTTCAGGGGAAGTGGAACCGCCAGCAAACCCTCTCGTTATCCCCCAGTTCTGTCTAAGGTTTAATGATATCGACAATGTTGGCGTCACTCAATCGCACAACACGGGCTTCGTGATGATAGGTCAGCATTCGTTCGTCCCTCCTGATAAATGGGACTTGGAGAGGGTTTTCAGTGACATACATCTCTGGCTTAGGAAAGGGATTGGTCTGGAAAATTCTGACATAACGTATCACGAAGACGCATGGGCAGGAGGAGGGAATTTCGGGTCGTGCATGGAATTCTTTTCAAAAGGCTGCGAACTTGGAAACCAGGTTTACATGCTTTACGAACAAAGACCTTCGGGTATAAAGGAACTGGGAATAAAGGTTCTGGATATGGGCATGGGGCAGGAAAGAAATGCATGGTTCACCCAGGGGTGTGAGACGATATACGATGCGACATTCCCGACTGTAGTCAAAAAACTCCTTTCAAAAACGGGTTTGAAAATTGACAGTGACATTATGAGGAGATATATCCCATATGCAGGACTTCTCAATCTTGACGAGACAGAGGACGTCGAAAAATCTTGGAAACTCGTGGCGAAAAGGGTCGGGATTGATGTCAAGGATTTGAAGGATTTTATGGTTCCGTTATCCGGTATGTATTCCGTCGCGGAGCATGCAAGAAGTCTATTGGTGGCCCTGGCGGACGGTGGTTTACCTAGCAACGTGGGAGGGGGTTACAACCTGAGAATGCTGTTCAGGAGAGCAAAACTTTTCGTGAACAAACACGACTGGCCGGTGGATATCCCGGAAGTTTGTGAATGGCATGCACATTACCTGAAACCGATATTCCCAGAGCTCGTGAAAAATCTGGATGGCCTGAGAAACATACTTGAAGTTGAGGGGAAAAAGTATGAAAACACGAAGAAAAAGTCCGTAAGAATTGTCAAAAAAATATTGAAGGGGGAGGTGAGCGAGAAGGAGCTCTTGAAACTTTACGACAGTCACGGAATACCGCCTGAAATAATAAGGGAGGAATTCGAAAGGAGGGGAAAGGGAATAAAAATACCTGATGATTTCTATTCAAGGGTTTCTGAGCTTCACGAAAAGAAAGAACGGGTAACGGAAACCGAGAAGGTCGAAATCCCATTTTCCGGTATCCCAGAAACAAAAATTTTGTATTACAACAACTACAAAACACTCAGTTTCGAAGCGAGAGTTTTGGAGGTATCGGGGAACTTTGTTGTCCTCGATCAGACCGGGTTCTACCCAACCTCTGGCGGTCAGCTGCATGATTTAGGAAGTATAAACAGGGAAAGGGTTCTGGATGTTTTTAAGCAGGGGGGGATGATCGTACATAAAATGAAGAAGGGACACGGCATGAAAAGGGGAATGAAGGTTAAAGGGGAGATCGATTGGCTGAGAAGATTGAAACTCTCTCAACAGCACACGGCAACACATATAGTAAACGCCGCTGCCAGAAAGGTTTTAGGGAAACATATAAATCAGGCAGGAGCGAAGAAGACTGAAGAACGTTCTCACCTGGATATAACTCACTATCAACCCGTTAACGTCAGGGAGCTGAAGGAGATAGAGAACGCGGCGAATAAAATCGTGGGAAGGGGGATAAAGATTGAGAATATGCTGATACCAAGAAACGTCGCCGAGAAGAGGTTCGGAATGAGAATCTATCAGGGCGGGGCAGTCCCCGGAAGGATGATAAGGGTGGTTAACATTCCTAGAGTGGATGTGGAAGCGTGCGGAGGGACTCACTTGAACAACACGAAAGAGGTTGGTAAGATAAAGTTAATAAAAACGAGCAAAATTCAGGATGGTGTTGTGAGAATTGAGTTTACAGCGGGGGAGGAGGTGGAAAGAATTTCAGGGGAGGAGAATGAAATTTTTGAAATTGTCTTAAAGAACCTGAATGAATTGGTGGAACTTGATGGAAAAATTACCGACATCTCCAAACAGCTAAGGGAGTGTTCGGAATTCTTCTCTGTCCCCCTTAAACAGATAGGGAAGACTGTTGAAAAGTTCGTGAAAGAAGCATTGGAGGACAGCAAAATTTTGAAGATGAGTCTGGCTAAAAAGAGGGTGAAAACACTGAAAAAGGCGTGCGAAACCGTTTTTAAAATATGGAAATCCCAGAAAAAGGAACTGGAAAATATGAGGATAAAAAGGGCTGGTTCTGAAATAAGAAAACTCCTGAATAAAGCGAAAAGGGAAAGGATATTCGAGATCGTGGATATGAGCAGAAAGGAGATGATAAAGACCGCTGATCTGATAGTTTCATCCCACCCGAAATTAACGGTTATCCTGATCAACAAAAACGGGGATGTTGTGGGGATGAGTAAAACTAAGGACATAACCAAGGAGCTAAGAAAATTCTGCAGAAAATACGGGGGTTCCGGAGGCGGGAAGGGTTCTCTTGCCCAAGGAAAAATCAACCTCTCAAAATTAAAAAGAGGTAAGAAATAAGGGTTTAAGATTTATCCGCAAGGTATTGAAACCACTGTCGCTCCCGTTCCTCCTGTGATGAACCTGTACGTGCACACTGTTGGTCCTGCTGTCGTGCATATATCTCTGAAAGTCAATGTTGCCTGCGTTCCAAGGTTTCCACTGGAAGGATTTATGCTCGCACCATTGAACGTACCACCATCCGTTCTTGTTATTGTCAGTGCTCCGCACGTGGCTGATGTACCGCTGAAGGAACATGCAGCAGATCCTAGTGCTATCGATTCCGTTCCCGAGTTTCTGAGTATAACGTTGGATGTGTTGGCACCCGTGCAGTAGGAGTCAACCAAGGAGATGGATTTGGTGTAGGTGATCAAGAACCCCGAAAGGTATGTCCATGCAGTTGCTGCCAAGCCTATCGTTATCAGCAGTAAGATTATTATGGCGATTATTGGGGTTATGCCCTTTCTCATTCACTCAACCTCCTTTCATATATTTTTATCATCAATACTCTGTACCCGTCCTTCTTGAGTATCCCGTGTATCCACTTGATGTGGCTGATCTGGTGGGTGTGGCCTGTGTGTAAAGTCTCTTGAGCCTCTTTTCGATTATGCCTAACGTGGTGAGAGCAGCCTGATTGGTTTCAAAATTCTTCTTGTTCTGCTCTATCAGTTCTGTCATCTTGTCCACCAGAGGAGCCATAACCTCTTTCGAGACAGCCGTTACCTCTTCTTCCTCAGCAGATGTTTTCAGCAGTTTCATGAACTCCCTCATCTCGATTATCAGATCTTCCACCTTCTTCGGAACCTTTGAGATTTCTCCTATTAGGTCTGTATTCGCCTTTATGCTGTCGTCTATTATTCTCTGGTTCGATTTGATGAGTTCTATAACCTGCTCTATGAGTTTTCGGATTTGAGAAGAGTAGCTTCCTGATTCAACTTGTTCAATTCTTTTTTCCAATCTTCGGATGGGTGATGTTGGTATTACCTCGTATTCGTCTTCCGGGCTCATAATAATTATTTGTTCGTTACCTAATATAAATATTTGATACCCTAGAATTCAGTATTCGGGCATTCCGCCCATGCCTCCGGGTGGCATCGGAGGTTGTTTCTCTCCGGCCCCTGCCGAGATCATGTCGTCTATCCTGAGTATCATTTCAGCGACCTCGCTCGCGCTCTTCAACGCCTGGAGTTTTATTTTCAGAGGTTCTATCACACCAAGATTCATCATGCTGTGCACGTTTCCCGTGAACACGTCCAGGCCCGTTGCTGTCCTTTTCTTGTCGTGTTCTGATCTGAGCTGAGCCAGCTTGTCTATGGGATCGAGACCTGCGTTTTCGGCCAGGCTCTTCGGGACGATCTCCATCGCCTCTGCGAATGCATTGACAGCGAGCTGTTCCCTTCCTTTGAACGATTCCGCGTATTTCCTCAGCTGTTTCGCCACTTGAATCTCGACTGCTCCACCGCCCGGAACTATCTTTCCGAGTTCCAAAGCAGCGGCAACTCCTTTGATCGCGTCTTCCATCGCTCTCTCCACCTCATCAACCACGTGCTCGCTTCCCCCGCGGATGAGGATCGTCACAGCTTTCGGATCTTTACACCTCTCAACGAATATCATCTCGTCTCCGGAGATTTTCTTTTCCTGCACGACCCCGGCGTATCCCAGGTCGTTCCTTGAAAGTTCCTTCACGCTCGTGACTATCTTTGCTCCGGTTGCCCTTGTGAGCTTTTCCATATCGGATTTTTTCACCCTCCTCGCTGCAAGTATGTTCGCCTTGGCCAGGTAATGCTGAGCGACATCATCTATCCCCTTCTGGCAGAAGACAACGCCCGCCCCTGACTTTATAACCTTATTGACCATGTCCTTGAGGCTCTTTTCCTCCTCGTTGAGGAAGGCCTGGAGTTTTTCAGGGGAATCTATGCTTATCTTGGCATCTCCCTCCAGTTCCTTGACCTCCAGAGCGGAATCAAGCAGAGCGACCTTAACCTTCTCGAGTTTCTTCGGCATCCCGGAATGAACAACTTCCTTGTCAAGAACTATTCCTTCAATGAGTTCTGTATCGCTCATGGATCCCCCCTGTTTCTTTTCGATCTTTATGTTTTCCGTGTCCATCTCGTTCGTTTTCCTGTCGGCTATCCTCGTGACCGCTCTGACGGCAAGGTCTGTCAGCTTTTCCGAGGCACGTTCGGCCGACTTGCCTGTCATCGCTGTATTGGCGATTCTTTTCAGACTTTTCTCATCCTTTATCGCAACTTCATACGAAAGCTTTTCAAGTATCTCCAGCGCCCTGAGCTTCGCGAGCCTGAAACCCTTTGTTATAACGGTGGGGTGGATCTGTTTTTCCAGCAGCTTTTCTGCCTCCTTAAGAAGTTCTCCTGCTATTATGACTGCCGTTGTTGTCCCATCACCAACGGCTTCATCCTGTGTTTTAGCGACTTCTGCCATCATTTTTGCCGCGGGGTGTTCTATCTGCATCTCGTTTAAAATGGTCGCTCCGTCGTTCGTTATCGTCACGTCTCCCAAAGAGTCCACCAACATCTTGTCCATTCCCTTGGGACCCAACGTTGTTCGGACAGCGTCAGCCACGAGTTTAGCAGCTGCTATGTTGTTCTTCTGCGCTTCCTTTCCCTTTGTTCTAAGGGTTCCTTCCGGGAGTATAAATACGGGCTGAACCTGTTGACCGCCCATTCCATTCATAACATCACCTCTCTACCTATCGATTCAATGATAAGGATAGAATTATATATATGGAAAGGTTATTTAAATGTTTCCCCAGGCAATTAATTTAAAACAGAGCAAAATAACATGTAACGACTCGAATTTGCATTCCGAGTCTTCCATGGGCTCGTAGCTCAGCCTGGTTAGAGCGTCGGTCTTATATGTCCGACAGGCGTGATGTCTGTTAAGCTTTGGCCAAGAGAGCCGGAGGTCTGGGGTTCGAATCTGGAAACCACCAGCGGGTTTCCAGCCATCCTGCCACCAATGTTTCGGAAATCCCCACGAGCCCACTCATTTTAAAAACAAAGATCAAAATAAACTCTTATGAAGATATTCTCTGACCTTCACATCCACTCAAGGTTCTCCAGAGCGACCAGTAAGGAACTGAACATAGAAAATCTCGTGAAATACGCAAAAATGAAAGGTTTGAATCTTCTTGGTACGGGAGATTTCACGCATTCTCTCTGGCTGAAAGAGTTAAAGGAGGATCTCAGGGAAGACGGTTCCGGGATTCTTAAAAGCAAGGGGGGTTTTAGCTTCCTGCTCTCGGCAGAGGTTTCAAACATCTATACCCAGGACAACAGGCAAAGGAGAATCCACAACGTAATTCTCGCCAAGGATTTCGAAACGGTTGAGCAGATAAATGATTGGTTATCCAAGAAGGGGAGGCTTGATTACGACGGCAGGCCTATATTCGGTTTCACATGCACAGAACTCGTAGAGAACATCGTGGGTATATCAAAGGATTGTATGATAATACCAGCCCATATCTGGACACCCTGGTTTTCGCTGTTCGGTTCGAAATCCGGATTTGATCGCATTGAGGAGTGTTTTCAGGATCAAACCAAAAACATATTCGCCCTGGAAACCGGGCTGTCCTCTGACCCTGAGATGAACTGGAGGCTGTCCTCCCTGGACAGGTATGCTCTGGTTTCATTTTCCGATCTTCATTCGTTCTGGCCATGGAGAATCGGAAGGGAAGCCACGGTTTTTGAGATGAAGGAACTGACATATGATAATTTGGTAAAAAGCATAAGGACGAAAGAGGGTTTGGTGGAGACAATCGAAGTCGATCCTTCCTACGGTAAATATCATCACGACGGACACAGAGGTTGTGGGGTTTCGCTGAGTCCTGAAGAGGCAAGGAATTCGAATAACCTCTGCCCGGTTTGTAAACGCCCGCTGACGATCGGGGTTTTACACAGGGTTGAGGAACTCGCCGACAGGGATAAAGGATTCGTTCCGAAGGATTCAAAACCCTTCCGTTCGCTGATCCCGCTGTCCGAGATCATATCGATCGTCCTTGGCTCACCGGTAAATTCGCGGAGGGTGTGGGAGGAATACAACAAGCTTGTAAACGCCTTTGGATCCGAGTTCAACGTCCTGATGGAGGCGGGCAGAGAGCAGTTGATTAACATCTCGAATGAAAGAATGGTTGATCTGATCTTGAATGCAAGATCCAGGAACATAAGAATAAATGCGGGTTACGATGGGGTTTACGGAGAACTCGTCATGAAGGAAGACGAAACCGAGGGGTTGGAAAAACCCCAGAAAACCCTGAAAGACTTCAGTTAGAACCCTGTCACCGTCAGGGAGGTCGCCGCATCTGTAAAGTATTCGTATGTCGCCCTTATCTTTAAGGTTTTTTTCAGTATGTTGATTCCTGTCCATTTATCGCCTTCGGAAAACAGTGAAATCTCCCCGTCGCAAACCACAGTTCTCGACCGGCCTTCCCATAAATCAACTTCGTCGTACATCCCCACTTCGCAGTCCTTCAGGTTCATTCCGGATTCTGGGTCTGTCTCCAGAAAGACCTTGTTCCAGTTTACCGAATCATCACAGGTTGGATAGCAGGCAACTCCTCCCCCGGCGTTTTCGATGGATATGGATATCGGAAACTCTACTTTGTTTGTGTCTTCGATGTATCTGACAGGGCTCCTCATCTGTATGCTGAGTTTGACCGGCCCTGCCGTGAGGCTGGTGGTTTCACTCGGAAGCGATCTCCCCTGCGCCTGTATCGATCTCAATTCGCTCTCTGATATTATCGTAACGGATTTTACTATGTTGCTCTCGTAATCATAATACACCCTCAGGCTGGGGTTGAACGTTATTTTCGAGTTTCTCGGTATATCCTCGGGTGCGGAACATTTCCATATGCAGGTCTTTGATTCCCCTGTTGTTCCCGCCCGGGGGTCAGGAGCGAGAAACCTTTCTATCACTTCCGAGCATTCTGTTTTGCAGGAGATTTCAAGTCCTCTGTTTTCATAGGTGGCTCCTATGTTGGAAAGCTCGAACCTAACATTCCCTGCATCAACAGAGCCGGTGTTTCTTATCATCAGCTGAAGGTTAAAGGGCTCCCCGGAATACATTTCAGAGGGATTCGATACAAAGCTCTCTATAACTATCCCGTTTCCGGAAGTTGTTTGCTGTCCCACACAGCCTGATAACAAAACTAAACAAAAAACGAGCAAAGTTAACTGGGCCGGTTTCGTCATAATTTTATATTGCATACGAGGCTTTTATCCTTATCCGCTCGGCAGAACCCTTATCTGAATGGTTTTATCTATGAAGTAACCATATTCCGCTGTCAGCCTTATGTTCTTCTGGGTCAGCCTTTCAGGAATCTCGTGGACCTGAATCTTGCAGGAGATAGTCTGGGACTTGCCCATTATCAGCAAGATCTCTTCCGTTTCTTCGCAGCTGCCCTCCTCGAAGTTCATTCCTTCGGGCAACTCTATGTATAATCTGAACTGGTTCCACATGGATCCACCTTCTGTGTATTTCCTGCAGCTGTCACTGTTCTCGCAGACCGTTCCCCCTCCGATGTTATCTATCTTTATGACCATCGGGAACGTCAGGGTTTGTCCGTAGGTTCTTATCGGACTCCTGGTCTCTATGTCCAAGGATACGGGAGAGTCTGATTCGCTCGTTGTTTCCACGGGCAGGCTTTTGCCCTGGTTCTGGATCACCCTCAGCTCGTCCTTGGGAACGATCGTGACCGTTTTTATGAGGAATGATTTGTAATCATAGAAAACGCGAGCCCGCGGTCTGTAATCGGCGTAAAGGCCGGGCGGAACATCGGGGGCGACATACCCCCACGTACATATTTTATCGCTGCCCTCTATTCCTGCGGACGGGTCCGGAGGCAGCAACACGATACCTCTCTGATCGTATTGGCATTCCCTTTCGTAGGGGAAAACCTCCTGGTTTCTGGGGTTCTTCCTTGCATCGTCCCTTCCTTTCCACAGCTGATCAAGGCCAAGGAGCTCTGCATAACCGTTCTCCGCTTTCACGCTACCCGTGTTTCTGAATTTAAGAACGAAGGTTACCTCCTCATTCGAATACACCTCGCTTAATTCGGGGTCTGTCCTGAAGCTCTCTATAACTATTCCCGATCCGACCGGCGTCTGAGAATCGAACGGCACGCCAGGCATCACGCACCCCGAAGCTAGGATTAAAGAAAAGACCATAAAGCCCGAGCAGATAATTTTTTGGCTACTCATAATTATATAATTGTCGAAAAATAAATAAAAAGAGGTTTAAACGAACTCCTCGAATCCTTTGACTGTTATCTGAGTTGCTGCATCCACGTAGTATATGTAACCCAGCTTTATCTCGAAGTTTTTCTTGACCTTGTTCGTGGGTGGCTGCGTCACTTGGAATTCGCATGTTACGTCCGTGTACTTTCCGTTCCAAACCCTAACGTATCTTCCGAATGCCGGAGTTGACAGGAATGGCGGCAGGTTTTCATAGATGCCTGTCCCGAATTGGATCTGTCTTGGACAGTCACCGACCGGTATAACACCATCAGGCCATACAACCTCGATAGCGACCGGGTAATCCCTTCCGAATATCTGTCCTCCTCCCGTGTTGTCTATCCTTATCTGGAGCTGGAATTTGGATTCCCTCCATTCCCTTGCCTTCACGAACTGTCCTGTATCAACCGTAACACTCAGCGGGCCGGATGTTAGTACGGTGGCTTCTGTGTCCAGGGTTCCTCCTCCCTGTACCACTCTTCTGAGTTCCTCGGCCGTCACAAACCACACTGGTTTGGTCGCTCGCGTCTCATAGTAATAGTAAATCCTTGCAATTGGTTCGTATGTCATTCTCTGGTTTCTGGAAAGTGTTGGTGTTATCACGTCCCAGTCTGCCCTTCCCCTTCCGCCTTCTGTCTGCATTTCCGGATCAGGAGCAAGCAGCAAACCAAGGTCCCTGTAAACATCTCCGTACAAATTCCATTCGGTCGTGTCTATTCCTGTAAGCTCCGCGACTGTCGGAGCGTTGTTGTAGTCTCCCCTGTTGACAACTTCCAGATGGAGACTTACTGGTTCGTCCGATTCGATGGGCGTTGTCTGGCCTAATGTTGGTTGGAAGATTTCAACAAAAATTCCTTGTCCTCCTCCTGTTGCTGGTCCAACACCAGGCATGGTACAACCAGAGGTTACGGTAACTGCAGCAATGAATAACAGCAAAAAGAACTTCACGTTCCTTCCGAATGCTGTTCCCATCATCTTTATCATTTTAATATTTAACCTGTTACGCTTATAAATTTAATTTGTGTTCAGAAATCAATCCAGCTCGATCTCCGGCTCTATCGTTAATCTGATCTTCTTGGTGAATTTGTAGGAATACTTGATTTTCGAGGTGAGCTGGTAGGTTTTCTCCTGGGTTATCCACCCAGGATTTCTTGGTTCTATTTCGCACGAGAATTTCGGCGAGGTTTTTCCGATAAGTTTCAGTCCTTCTTCATCTATTTTTTCCTTGCATTTTTCACATCCTGTTACCTCCTCTTCGCCTGTTGCCTCACTTTTGGCACAACCTATTTCTATATCGTCCTTCACTATCGTATTTCCTTCAAGTTCTCCTCTTCCCCTGTTCTCGACCCAGAAGGTCATCATGCCCTTCCCAGTTGATTTTACATCCGCATCCGGTCTTATGTCCACCATTATCGGCTGGTCAGGAGCCTCTATGTACGATTTTACAGGACCTTCGCCCACGACTATGGTTCCCTTCTCGCTGAACGTCTTGCCCTGGGAAATCAGGTTCTCGAGCTCCTGCTGGTTCACGAAACTCACGGAAGATGTGGTGTGTGTTGTGTATGTATAACTAACAAGAACCCCGACATCGCAGGGTGTTTTTATCCTCATTGAGTTCGCCTTCATCTTCCAGTCGACTATAGCGGTCGATTGCGGATACATCTTATCGATCGTGCATTTTTTGTCCTGGAAGCTCCCCCCGGTGCATATGCTTCCCGTTGTTTCGAATATCCCGCAGTCGTCATACAGCTCTATCTCCACGGTTTCCTGTGGGTCGCTCTCGGGCTTCTGGAGGTTCTGGACGTACGCGCGAAGCGTTAGGGTCTGCCCGGACCTTATCGTGTGGGACGGGATGGCCTGCAGACTCTGTATGAAAACAACGTCGTGTCTGAACTCCTCCACGTTTGGTCCGAAGAGGTCGGAAATTATTGGTATCCTGAAATCCGTTCCGGGTATTACGCATCCAGAAATCATCAGCAGTGGTACCAGGAGGGTTATCAGCAAAGGTTTCCTCATAATAATATTTTGGCAGTTTCAAATAAAAAGGTATAAAAGGTAACTATTTTATTGTTCAAAAGAAAAACTTATTATGAAGGGCCAGTTTGTTTTTGAGTTTCTTATAGCAGGGGTGATATTTTTCGCGATAGTTCTTTACGCGATGAACTATTTGAACGTGAATGTCTCTGATTTTAAGGGGAGGTTTTACGTGGATAAGCTGCAGAGCAAAGCGCTGCAGATATCGGAGATACTCGGGAATGAAAAGTCGTCTGTCGGCCTTGTTGAGGGTCCTTATCTGTTCAACGCCAGTAAAATAGCGGACTTCAACACAACATATTGCATAGACCGGGCGGGGTATATGAAAATGAGGGAGGATTTCGAGCTCACAGAAAAAACAGAATATGGTGAGAGGATGCATAACGCGAACATAACCCTGGTCACGGAATCCGGAATTCCTATCTTACAGTGTGGCTACACCATCCCCATGTGGACAGAGAAAGCGGAGATAGAAAGGTTTGGTATCTTGAACGAAAACAACGAGCTGGTAACCCTGAGGGTAATTGTCTGGTAAAGGTTATTAACTACGTTCTCCATATATTAAGTGATAAAATGAAGATAATAATCGTCGGTGGTGGATCAATCGGCGAGGCCCTGGCCGGGCTGCTGATAAAGGAAAAGCACGATGTCGTCGTTATAGAGAAGGACGAAAAGCTCGCCGAACAGCTTGCCGAGAAACTAGATGCGCTCGTTCTGCATGGCGATGGGACGGACAAGAACATACTGAAGGACGCAAACATAAACAATGTTGATGCCGTCGTGAGCATCACGGACGATGACAAAACGAATCTTATGGTCTGCGAGGTAGCCAAGGGTGTCAACGTTCCCAACATAATAGCGAGGATAAACCAATCGGACAACGAAGGAATATTCACAAAGATAGGAATCACGAATCTTATCAACACGACAAACACAGCGATCCTCGCCTTCAAAAAGGCGCTGGAAAAACCGGGTAAACAGCTGATAAATCTAATAGCAGGGGGGAAAGGCGAAGTCTTCGAGGTGAGCGTGGGGAAGGATTCGAAATTCGCAAACAAGACACTTGCGAATATCGCGAAAGGCTTCACCATCGCTTTTATTTACAGGAGTGATAAGCTCCTGCTCCCGAAACCGGAAACAAAGATCAAGGAGGGAGACATACTAACGATCTGTTCTCCTCTCGAAGAGGTTAAAAAGATAGAGAAAATGATTTAGACCTTCCTGGTTCCTTTTTTCTTAAAGAATTCCTTCAGAATTTCCCTAAGATCTGGTCTACCCTTCTCCTTCAGGTGATAGGTTATGTAAACAGAGGGCTTGTTTATCCTGATCAGCTCGGCGAGGTCCATGGGCGTTGCGATTATCACGAGATCGCAGGGGGTTCTGTTTATCGTTCTTTCTAGCTCTTTGATCTGCGTCTTTCCGTAACCCAGAGCGGGCAAAACCTCCTTGATCTGGGCGTATTTTTCGTACGCTCTCTTTATCGAACCTACTGCGTGTTCCTTTGGTCTAACGATGCGCTTCGCATGGAATTTTTTGGCGGCAACCCAGCCCGCCCCGTAGGACATCTCTCCGTGTGTCAGGGTGGGACCGTCCTCAACTATCAGAACCTTTCTGTTCCTTATCTTCTCCGGCTCGTCCGTTGTAACCTCTGAATTCGCGTGTATGATTTTTGCGGACGGGTTGGTTTTTCTGATAACTTTCCATACCCTTCTGATGTCCTCATTTTTTGCGGTGTTCTCCTTGTTTATCACGACAACATCCGCCATCCGGAGGTTCGTTTCGCCAGGATAATATCTTATCCCGTGCCCCGGCCTGTGTGGGTCAGCGACTACTATGTGTAAATATGGTTTGAAGAAAGGGAAATCGTTGTTCCCTCCATCCCATAAGATTATGTCCGCTTCCTTTTCCGCCTCTTTCAGAATTTCCCCATAATCCACACCCGCATAAACAACAAACCCGTTCTTGATGTGCTGTTCGTATTCTTCTCGTTCCTCGATCGTGCATTCGTGCCTGTATAAATCCCCGTAGTCAGCAAAACGCTGAGCGATTTGCTTTCGCAAATCCCCGTAGGGCATTGGGTGACGGATCACGACGACTTTATAGCCCATTTCCTTTAGGATGAGGGAGATCCTTCGGGAGGTCTGTGATTTGCCGCATCCTGTCCGGACAGCACAGACAGAAACGACCGGTTTTCTGGATTTGATCATTGTCGTTTCGCTGCCCATCAGGACAAAATCCGCTCCGTTCGCGTTCACAAGGCTTGCCTTATGCATAACGTTTTCGTATGATAAATCCGAATAGGCAAGAACAACCATATCTGCTTTATGTTTTTTTATAATTACAGGCAGATCCTTTTCTTCATATATTGGTACGCCCTTGGGGTAGAGTTTCCCGGAGAGTTCTTTAGGATAGCATCTTCCGGAAATGTTCGGGATCTGCTCTGCCGTGAAGCAAACCACCTCATAATTTTTGTTGTTTCGAAAAAACACGTTGAAATTATGGAAATCCCTTCCGGCAGCTCCCATTATTATGACCTTTCGTTTCATCTCCTTTTCCTCTTCTCGTATTCCTCCGCCTCTTCGCTGAATTCGTATAAGACACGCATGGCCTTCGCTGCGTTCTGAGTGTAAGAGAACGTTGGGATCCCGAAATCTTCAAGGGATTTTTTCAGAACCTCTGTGTACTCCCCGCCCGCGGAAATCACGAAAATTGGCTTTTCGCTCGATTTGAAGGCGTTGGTTATGGTTTGGACGATGTCCCCTCCCAGCCTCGGGACCTGGAGCAGAACGATCAGACCTATCATGTCAACATTGGGATCCGCCAGGGCGGCGTCCAGTGCTTCCCTGTATCTCTCAACATCCGCATCCCCCGTAAGATCAATCGGGTTTTTTAGAACAACGTAAGAGGGCATTTTCTTTCGAAGTCTCTCCGTGGTTTCTTTCTTCATCTTTGCGAGTGTTAGCCCGTTCTCCACGATGTTGTCGGAGAGGAGAACCCCGAACCCGCCTCCGTCTGTTATTATCTGAACCCTGTTGCCCTTTGGTCTGGAAAGCGTAGACAGCGTTCTTGCAAACCCGAAAAGCTCTTCCATGTCGTCCGCCTGTAAAACACCCGCCTGCTTGAAGGCGGCGGTGTACACCTCGAAAGAGCCTGCGAGCGAGCCTGTGTGAGAAGAGATCGCCTTATTTCCTGCCTCTGTCGTTCCGCCCTTCAGTATTATTATTGGTTTCACGCCCGATATCTTCTTAGTGACGTTCAGGAACTTTCTCCCTTCCCTCACCCCCTCGAAATAAGCGCAAATGACCTTTGTCTTTTTGTCCTCTGCCAGGTGTTCCATCAGGTCTGCCTCGTCGACGTCGACTGCGTTTCCGTAAGAGACGAATTTTGAAATTTTATATCCCTTTCTTGCCATCCAGTCAAGAACCACGGAGCCAACGGCTCCTGACTGTGTGATAAAGGATATGCCCCCCTCCTTTGGCCTCTCAAGCTTGTATCTCGGAAGGAAAATCATGTCAACCCCCGTGGACGGGTCAAAAATTCCGAGGCAGTTCGGTCCGATTATGCGTATCCCGTATCTCTTGGCGATTTTTTTCAGTCTGTCTTCCAGCTCGTCTTCCCCAACCTCCTTGAACCCGCCGCTCACGATCACCACTGCGGGGATTCGTTTCTTCCCGCACTCCTCCAGGGCCTTCGGAGCGAATTCCGCAGGTATGGATATCACTGCAAGATCGATCTTCTCCTTTATCTGGGTTACGTTTGTGTAGCATTTTCTTCCGAGAAGTTTTTTTGTCTTGGGGTTGACAGGAAAAACCTTTCCCTTAAACCTCCCTTCAACAAAGTTCCTGAAAACTATGTGCCCTATCTTTTTCTGGTCTCTGGAAGCTCCTATAACAGCGACGGACTTCGGGTTGAAAAAGCAGTTAATTTTATTCATAAGAATATTATCTAGTCTTGATTATTAATTTTTATTTCCGAGGTAAATAATAATTATGGCTGATGTTGAGATTTCTGAGAGGGAGGAACAGCTCCCTGTGTCGACAATCGGGGAACTCATTAAGATCGCGGAGGAGAAGGAGGGGATTGTCTCTCTGGGTCCCGGAGAACCCGATTTTGGTTCGCCCAAGAACATAATAGATTTTGCCTGCAGGAAACTGAAAGAGGGGTTTACACACTACTCCCCCCCGGGCGGGAGGAGTGAACTGAAGGAAGCGGTTGCAAAAAAACTAAGGAGGGACAACAAGATACGCGTCTCCCCTGATCAGGTTATCATCACGTGCGGTTCAACAGAGGCGATTCTTTTGAACCTGATATGCACGATCGATCCAGGAGAGGGTGTTCTCATCCCTGATCCTGGTTTTCTCGCTTACAAGCCTGCTGTCGAGATCTTGAACGGCATGCCTCTCTGCATTCCACACCAAGAAAAGGACGGGTTTCAGTTTAAAATCGAGGAAGCGGAAAGTGCTATAGTCCCGGAAAAAACAAAGGTTATGATAATAAACACCCCATCAAATCCTACCGGGGTTGTGTTTAAAAAGAAAACGCTGGAGGAAATCGCAGATTTCGCTTGCGAATATGACCTGTGTGTGATATCTGATGAAGCATATGAGAAACTGATTTATGATGGAGAAAAACACGTTTCGATAGGATCGTTAAATGGGATGGAAGAGAGGGTTTTAACTCTGCAGTCCTTTTCAAAAACGTATGCCATGCCTGGGTTCCGTGTAGGCTATGCTGCCGGCCCGGAAGAGGCGATAAACGCCATGAAAAAGGTTCACATTTATTCATCCATCTGTGCTCCGACGGTTTCGCAGCTTGCCGCGCTGGAGGCGCTGGGGGGATCGCAGGCGTGTGTGAAGAAGATGGTCAAGGAATATGACCGAAGGAGGAAACTGATAATAAAACGGCTGAATGAGATCCCTGGTTTTTCCTGCGTAAAACCTAAAGGGGCCTTCTACGCGTTTCCCAATATAGAAAGGTTTGGAATGAAATCACTGAAATTTTCCAGGTGGTTGATTGAAAAGGCCGGTGTCGCGACTGTCCCAGGAACAGAGTTTGGAAGGCGCGGAGAAGGGCATATCAGGTGTTCCTATGCAACGTCTTATGAGAAGATTGGAATTGCGTTGGATAGGATTGAAAAAACAACCAAAAAACTGAAGTTGGGTAGATAACGCCCTGGTTTCTTATGGAAGTGTTTTTTTGTGGGGGTTGTGTTTAACACCCATAATATAACAGTGTAATACAATTTCCAGTGGAAGCTTTTAAAACTGTTTCCATAAGAAATCATAGGGTTGTGGAGAAAAGAATTTAAACCCCTATTTCATATGGAGATATTATGGCTCAAATTTCTCTCAACGAGATATTTCAGGGTTATGTTGGAAGGAGAGGCGTGTTCAAAAACAAAGAAACACTATCAATAGCATTCACACCGGACAACATACCACACAGGGAGGAACAGATAAAACAGTTGGGTATGATCTTGGCTCCGGTGTTGAGAAAGGAGAAACCATCGAACGTTTTTATTTATGGGAAAACAGGGACAGGGAAATCGTTGTGCGCGAGCCACACAATAAAAAAACTCAGCGACCAAACCAACGGGAAACTGAAAACCATATACATAAACTGTAAGATGAGAAGGGTTTCGGATACAGAGTATCGCCTGCTCTCACAACTGATATCCTTTTTTGGCGTTGAGGTTCCCTATACCGGCCTCCCCACGGACAGCCTTTATAAAAAGTTCTTTAATCTCTTGGACCAAGGAGAGGGGAACACCCTCCTGGTTTTGGATGAAATAGACGCCCTGGTCAAGAAGGTTGGTGACGGTATACTTTACAACCTAACGAGAATTAACCAAGAACTCAAAAAAACCAAGTTAACGATAGTGGGAATATCAAACAACATATCCTTCATCAACGACATGGACCCGAGGGTTAGATCTTCCCTTTCAGAGGAAGAGGCCGTCTTCCCGCCCTACAACGCCTCCGAACTGAGAGACATACTCACCGAGAGATCACAGCTTGCGTTCAACCCGGGCACGGTCTCCTCGGGAGTGATAGAAAAATGTTCTGCCCTTGCCGCGCAGGAACACGGAGACGCAAGGAAAGCGCTTGACCTCTTAAGGGTTGCCGGGGAGGTCGCGGAAAGGATGGGGAACGAGAAGGTTTTGAAGGAACACGTGGATCTTGCGGAAAAGAAACTGGACACGGACAAGACGCTGGAAATAACCAAAACTCAGCCAAGGCAGTCTCAGTGCGTTCTCCTTTCCATACTCGAGCTCTTCCGCAAGGGAACGAAGAACACACAGACAGGCGACATCTACGATGTTTATATCCAGATATGCAGAAGGAACAATTTGAAGGTTCTAACGCAGAGAAGGGTTTCGGATCTAATTTCCGAACTGGATATGTTCGGGATCGTAAATTCAAAGGTCATCTCCAAGGGAAGGTACGGAAGAACAAGGGAGATAAAGCTGAATCTTTCGGGTGAGATGATAACAAGGATTGAAAACTTTTTGAAGGAAGAGTTTATTTAAATCTAAATCCCAAGAATGAAAAATGAACAAAAAAGACATGGTGTCCGTTTTCTTGAAGGAAGGCGTGCTCGTCACACCGGATCTGCTGGAAAGGATCAACGAGGAAAACTACGAAGAAATTTTGATGTCGCTCAAAGAAAAGAAGAAGCCAAAGGAAGAAAACAAACCCAAAAAAACCGCGGAAAGAAAGAAAGAGGCCGGCGTGAAAGATTTTTTAGATTACTACAGCAGGAAATACGAGTTTCTCAAAGGGATCTTGTTGAAGAAAATGAATGCGGTCTCCATAAACAAGGGGAAGAAAATATTCTCCAAAACCTCGATAATAGGGAGGGTGAAGGAAAAAACCTCAAGGGGATTTGTGATAGAGGATGTTACGGGCGAAGTGGAGGCCGTGACAGAGGGAAAGGGAACGGTGGAGGGGGACGTGATTGGCCTGAAAGGGTGGTTCAAGGAAGGCGGCTTCTTACCAGAAGAATTTGTTTGGCCGGACATTCCGCTGGCGAACAGGGGAGAACCCCCGAACTTTCTGTTAACCAGGAAGTTAACCGAAAAAATCAAGGAAAGAAGCGGAAAAGATGTTGTCATCAGTCTGGATTCTGAAGAAATAAAAACTCCAGATCCACGCTGGATCGATGTTTCGCACGGAGAGAGAAAAGTCTCTGCCCTTATCCTTAGACCGGAAAACCCCATTGGAGAGGAGGGTTTTATGAATTTTCTGAAGAGGAGGGAACTTCCGCACGAAAGAAAAGCAGGCATATATACACCCTATCTTATAGAGAAAATACCAAACATAGTCTGGCTTATTGAGAACAAGGGAAACTGGACCAAGAATTACAGGGGAGTAATCGTGGTATCAACAGACCATGAGAGTTTTTTCCAATATAAGGAGAACGAAGGGGGTAAATTTGAGAAAATATAACAGTGTAATATCAACACTTTTTAATCGATCCCACATAAGATTAATATGCTTAAAATACTCCTCATCGCGGACGTTCACGGAGAAATAGAGAAACTCTCCAGATTTATCAAATCCTTCAGGGAAAGAGATTTCGATCTGGTTTTGTGCCCTGGAGACTTCACGGACATGTTCAACATCCCGGAAGGGTATACGCAGACGGACGTTGCGGAAATTGTTCTGCAGAAACTTATTTCATTAGGTAAGCCCGTTTTTTGCATACCGGGCAATCACGAACCCTATGAAATTTTGGAGCTATTTAATGAATACGGCGTGAACCTTCACGCGAAATCCAGAAAGTTCAGGGAATTCGAATTCATCGGTTTTGGCGGGGCCACCACCCCCTTCAACACAAAATTCGAACCGACAGAGGATGAAATAAGGGAGAGCCTTTGGAGGCTGAAACCACGCTCTAACGGGAGGACTATCCTTGTGACGCACTGCCCTCCGTACGGAACAGTGGTGGATAAAACAGAAACAGGAGAACACGTCGGCTCGAAGACCATACGGGATTTCATAGAAAAGGAAAAACCAATTTTAGCATTTTCTGCTCACATACACGAGGCAGGAGGCGTTGATAAAATAGGAAGAACAGTGATATTCTATCCTGGAGCGATATTCAATAACTCGTACGGTTTGGTGACTATAGACAAAGAAGTAAAATGCGAAACGAAAAAATTCTAACCAAGACCTTTCAGCATCGAGACAACATCCTCGACCCCTTCAAGCCTGCAGAGGGCGAGGGGGATGTTCTCCGCTTCTGCTATGTTCTTTGCAACATCATCAACCTTTTCTATACCATGCAGGACAACAAGACCGGGCTGGAGATTCGTTAGCTTTATCGCAACCATGGGCGTTCTTCCGGTGGTCACTCCTGTGAACACGAGCGCTCTCTGTGTTGTCGTCCCGTAGAGACCGATAAGCTGATTAAAGGAAAGTTCGGATATTGCTTTAACAGAATCTATCACCGTATAACCATATATTTCCCTTTCAACTTTGCCCGCCTTTTTCGTCAGGATGTTTGCATTGATCTTTCTGCAGAAACTGTTGATCTCAACCCCGGAGGAAAATTCCCTTATGTCTATGACAGCTTTCGATATTTCCGGGCTCTGAAGAAAGGACTGGGCGAAACTCTTGATCACCTTCCCTCCTCTCCTTGAGTCAAGTTCCAGAAGCGCGTTCACATACTTCTTTATGACATTTATCCCAGGGGACTTCCTCCTCCCGGATTCATAATCGGATATGACAGAAGAAGTTATGCCCAGATAACCAGCGAGCTTTTTCTGGGAAAAATTGAATATGTTCCTCCACTTCTTGAGGACCCTCTCGGGATTTTCAGAGAGCACGATCTCTCCCACAATATCCTTCGCAAGCTTCTCCTTTGCGAGACCGGTTTCGTCAACCATAGAATTAATATACGTTAATTATTTAAATACTTATTTACTCTCTCGAACCCAAACAAAACCGCTATGCGTTTAAACATTTGTTTAAACTCAACTTCTTAAATCCCCTGAAAACAATTTATTAATGTTCCTTGAGATCTTGCTCTTCCTCTTTCTCGGCATAGCATTCGGGATGATTACCGGCCTGATCCCTGGCCTGCATCCGAACACGATCTTCATACTTGTGTTGTCGCTTGCCTTTGTTTTTACCTCCTTCCCTGTTCACTGCATGCTCGCCTTCATAATCTCCCTCGCCGTCTCCAACACGTTTTTCGATTTCATCCCAAGCATACTGTTCGGAGCGCCCGAGGAAGATTCCGTCCTCTCTGTCCTCCCGGGGCACAGAATGCTCCTGAAGGGAAGGGGTTACGAGGCTCTGTTCCTGACAGTGATGGGAGGTTTGGGAGTGATGTTATTAACCATATCGAGCCTCCCCGCGCTCTTCTACTTTCTTCCCCTGCTCTACAACACGATAAAACCTGTCATGCACATCCTTCTATCGCTGGTCGTTCTCTGGATGATCTTCACAGAGAAAGGGAAGAGAAGATTATACGCCCCTCCCCTCTTCCTCTTCGCTGGCATCCTCGGGTTTCTGACCCTGAACTCTCTCCCCTCTGAGCAGGTCCTCTTCCCTGCGTTGACGGGCCTCTTCGCCTTGAGCACGCTGGTAACGAGCATAATAACAAAGATCAAGCTCCCGCCCCAAAAGAAGACCTTTGAGATAAAGGAGAGATGGTTGAAGGGGAGCGTTACAGGATGGCTCGCCGGCATGCTTGCAGGTTTGCTCCCTGGCATAGGCTCTTCACAGGCAGGCATAATTGCCGCCCAGGTTCTCAGGGCGAAACTGAAGGATTTCCTGGTCGCGCTTGGAGGAATAAACACCTCGAACATATTTTTCACCTTCATTGTTTTCTATGCAATCGGAAAAACAAGATCAGGAGCAGTCTGGGCGCTCTCCCAGATAATAGATACCATATCAATCTTTGATATCGCTCTCGTGTTTGCTGTTGGTTTCGTGGCTTGCATGATATCAGGGATACTGACAATAAAAACCGGCGGCCTCATCATCGAACGAATTAAAAACATAAATTACACAAGGATGATGCTTTTCACGCTGTCCATGCTGTTGTTTTTGGTCTTCGCATTTACAGGGATCCCCGGTCTCATAATTTCATTAACAGGGATGTCCATCGGGTTGCTAGCGATTTCCCTTGGCATCAAGAGAACCCACCTGATGGGGTTCCTCCTGATACCGACAATCATTTACTTTTCAGGTTTGAACCCGTTTTTCTTGAACATGCTACTTTAGGGAACAGCCTGAAATTTCACATGGAATTCACATGAAACACACGAAACCGTTATGCAGCTTACCATATCGGAAATTTCCACAGGAAATGAAGGTGTCCCCCCATTCACATAAACTTTCGGAATATTAGATGAAGTTCTTATGTTCAAACTTCACGAGACTTTCGAAATAAAATGAACCAAAATGCTTCACAGTGAAGTTCAAAAACTTCATCGCTGGTTAATAAATCACACGCCTCGCAGGTCCTTGGGGGGAGTTGAACAGAAGCGTCCCCCCGCACTCACAAACCCCCCTGAGCGGCGGAAAATCATAGGTTTTATAACACTTCTCGCACACGAAACCCTCCATGTACTTGTAATAAACCTCTTTTGCTGCTTTGGCCTTTGAATTATTTGCAAACGCTGTGAACAGGCTGACCTGCTTCCCCTTACCAAGCAACTCTGTCTTGGAAATGCCGAGTGCGATGAAAATCCTTTCCAGCGGTGGAAGAAGCTGGTTCTCTATGTAATACCTTGAATCTATCGGAAGTTTTTTCTCTATAACGTAGAGAGGGTCTTCCGCTCTCTTGGAAAGAAGTTCTGCCCCCTTAACTATGACGTAACCTATCCTGTCCCCGACGCCCGGGCACTCAGCAGGCGAGCGCTTCTTTATCTTCTTGACAAGTTCTGCATGTGGCTGAATCCCCGCATAACCTTCCGCCCTTTTTGTCATGGTCTTGGTTACTACAAGTTTCTGTATTGGAATCTTTCCCTCAATCATGCTGTCAGCAACGCCCTTAAAGTAATGAACAGCCTCTTTGATGTCGTTCTTCTTCAAGATTATTTCCAGAACCTTTTCGATGGTTTCCGACGTTAAATCACACCAGTCCCTTCTTACGGTCTCTATACCCTTTGTTTCCATCGTTTCTCTCCAGCCATCCTCATCGGATTCAAAAGACCAGGCAGCATACCTCTTCTTTGTGAGCGGAAGGAATCTCTTGAAGGTCTTTTCAAACTCAAGCTCCATAACACCCTTCAGAACAGAGGTAACCCTTTTTGCTACTTCCTCTCCCGCCTTCTTTATTTCCTCGAGATTCTCGAAAGGAACTTTAACCATAACAGAATCCGTATCCCCGTATATAACCTTGTAACCAAAGTCCTTCTCGATAAAGTCCTTTGTTTTCTTGATGGTTTCCCTGCCAAATGCTGTTATGGAATTCGCGATCTCCATTGAGTATACCTTCGCTCTAGGATATCCGAAATGCCCGTAGAATGCATTGGACATGATCTTCAGAGCTAATTCCTCCGCCGCGAGTTCCCTTATCTTACCGGAATCAGACTCCTTCTTCATCTTTCCCTTCACCTTCTGCCTCTCCTCCATCAACCTCTCCAGTATCTTTGGTATTATGCCTTTTCGGATGTTTTCCGGGACAAACTTCGCCCCTGATGGAGAGGTCACGGGTTTCTCCACCCCGTCCTTCATGATCAGTGTCGTCGGACAGATGTTGAACGTCCTTATCAGGGAGGGATACATTGCCTTGAAGTCAAGGACAATCACTGATGAATGCAAACCCTTCTCCGGTTCCAGGACATACCCCCCTTTCAGTTCAGCCCTTCTCATTTTCTCTCTTTTGGAGACCTCGCTACCATCCGGTTTGCAGGGAAGGACAAAATCCTCTTTGTTAAATTCCCTCAGTATCAGATTTTCTATCCTTGTAGTTTCTCCGGAATCCAGTATGTCCTGAAGGAGCGTGCCGGAAATCTTTGCTAGAGCCACGTATTTATCCAGAAGGTTCAAATTCAAAACCAGCTTCATCGCCAGCTCCGAGTCTTTCTTTGAATATCTTATCAGCGACCTGAACTTCTCCTGGCTGCCCTTCCAGAACTTTTCTATCTGCGATTTTTTAACATCCTCCTTTCCCTCCCCCAACAGCTCGTTCGATACGGTATTCAAATCGTAACGTTTCATGGAGAAATCCCTCTTTATCATTTCGAAAGAATCAACCATCACTCTTCCGGCTATGTTTATTTTAAACCTGCTCATTATCTGATTCTTAGTTACGTGTTTCTTGCATCTTCCAAACATCGGAGATATGTTATTCTGCCTCATCCTCTCGAGTATGTACGGCATGTCAAAATTATTGATGTTGAATCCCGTTATGACGTCAGGATCGTAATCCATTATGATGTTAATCAGTTCCTCTAACATTTCCTTCTCCCCCTCAAAGGGTTTTACACCCCTGTCAGATCTTGTACTCAAAACGATCGATCTTTCCCCTTTATGTGGTTCGCTGAAAACAGCAGAGATCATTATTATGGGATCATCCCTGGAATCAGGCATTTCCCCCTCCTTTAGAGAGACGCATTCGATGTCAAGGCAGAGGAATCTCAGGGGAACCATCCCGTCCTTCCCAATCTTTTTGAAATTTTTAATGGGAATTTTCCTCTGCGCGCTTACCGTGTTTGTCGTCACGCCTCCCGAACCATCAACCTCGATCCAGCCCATGCCCGCTAGGTCGAAATCGGCCATGAACCGGTATTTGAACGGGATGTCCGCCTCAAAAACCTCAAAACCCCTTGACCTTAACTTGTCCCTGATTTCAGGGGTCTTTGCCGGATTCCTGAGAGTTATCCTGTGGAGGTCGATCGTTTGTTTTTGGTAACCAATCGGAAGAAACCTCTTAACCTTTTCCACTCTTATCACATTGCCTTCGCCTTTTACAGCCTCTTCGAGCTTCTCCCCCCTTGCATAGAAATATGGCAGGTAATCCTCGTAAAAACCGCAGACAGTCTCTCCATCCTCTGTCTTGCCGAATATCCTTATTATTGGCTTTTCATCAACCATGGTATAGTCCACGTCGAGGATCTGAAAAAGCATATAGAAAGTTTGAACCCAAACAATAAAACCATTTCGTTATCCAAACGTATAGGTTGAAAAACAAGGGAAGCAAATGATATTTAAATCACGTTCCCAATATCTTATTGATCTTTATGAAAATCAACCCGAAACAGCTGGAACGCGCCATGAAACAGATGGGCATGCAGATGGCACACATAGACGCGGAAGAAGTCGTGATCAAAACCCCGGACAAAGAAATCGTTATTTCCAACCCCGAGGTTTCGAAAATAAACGTGATGGGACAGGAAACGTTTCAGATAACAGGCGAGGTCTCGGAGAGATCGAGAGAGGGAGTCAGCGAAGAGGACGTGGAGATGGTCGCGGAACAGGCAGGTGTTTCCCCAGAAGAGGCGAAGGCCATGCTGGAAAAAACAAAAGACATTGCTGAGGCAATAGTCAAACTGAAGAAAGAATAGTTCTGATTGTTTCTCGATTAAAACAATTTAAATAAGGTTTCCAATATTATTACAAGGTGAAAGATGATGAAATATATCTATAAAGCGATAGATTTCTTGAAAGCACCTGAAAAGAGCTTTAATTCGGTAAAGGGGGAAAAACTTGGGGAGGCATTCAAATTCATGCTAGTGGTAGCGATAGTTTTTGCAGTGCTCAACGGAATAGTTGCAGGATTGATGGCGAGTTTCTTTCCAATGGGACTCGGCATGATGGGAGGAGCTACGCTTCTGCCGGTGATGATTGTAGGATCCATAGTGGGCGGCTACATAGGACTCATAATATTCCTAACAATATGGGGACTCTGGCTTCACCTATGGGCTTACATCTTCGGAGCAAGAAAAGGCCTGGAGCAGACATTGAAAACAGTCTACTACGGATTTTCGCCGCACTATCTGCTCGGCTGGATACCAGTAGTGTCAATATTAATTACACTGTGGTCTTTGGTCCTTCAGGGAATGGGAATCAAGAACTTGCACGGAATAACAGGAGGGAGAGCAGCTTTGGCTCTGATAGTCGCAATACTGATACCACTTATAATAGGGGTTGCGCTGTTCCTTACGTTCCTTGCGGCAATATTTGCTGGTGCGGGATTTGGTGACCTCGGTCTAGGAAATTATATGTTCTAAAAACCCCCTTTAATTTATTTAGAAATTTCCAGCTTTCTCTTTATCATTTTGTATCTCAGCAAATCCTCCCTGGCGAGTTCCTCGAGCCTAAGCTCGATCCACTTTTTCTCGCTTCTGAATTCGGGCAGCACGTAGTTCTCCAGGGAGTTCACAACCTTTCTCGTTTCCTTGATTTCCTTGGAAAGAACCTGGATCGAATTCTCTATTCCACCCACCTTAAGAACAGCTTCTAGGATCTCTTCAAACCTGAGCTTTGTTTTGTCGAACTTGACAGGAATGTTAAGTATCTGGAACCCCTTTTTTGATCTTTCCCAGAGAAACTCCGGCAAACCTATGCCCATAACCTTTCTTTCCCCTGTTTTCAGAGAACCTTCCGGGACAGAGAAGGCATCGCTCTTGACAGAAACAGTTCCAATTAACGATTCCAGAATTACGAGTTCCCTGAAAACCTTCATCAAGGCATCCTCCACGTATTTTCTCCTTTCCCCTCTTTCCTTGACGTACTCAAAGAACAAAACGACCAGGGATTCTATCTTGTCTTGGAGTATCTCCTTACCCCTTTCCGCTATGTTTATCTCTTCCTTCAGCCTCAGCAGACCCGTCCTGTTCGGATTCTCCCTCATGAAAATCAATGCTCGTTCATGGCCATATATGATATTGTAGCGACACCCACCCATATCGGAGCCAACACGGGCAAAATAACGTTTATCGATATGCCAAAATAATAAAGCATGTAACCTACCGCCAGGGCAACGATCGTTGATATAAAGAAGGCCAAAAATACCCTTTTTGCCTTGGATTTAACCTTCAAATGCGGCGGTTTCCCGTGTGGCTTTGGGTGTGCGTGTGGTGGCGGATGTGGTGGTTTCGGACCCGGCATATCATTCCCCCCTCATATACCTCTTCATCAAATCCTTTTCGATCCTCTTCAATCTCTCCTCGGGTATTATCGAGAGCAGCTCCCACGCTTTTTCCAGGGATTGCTTTATTCCTCTCCTCTCATTCTCGTCCTGGTTTATGAATTCCCTTTCAAATCTGTTTGCCCATTCCAGGTATCTCTTGTCCGTTTCCGTCAAACCTTCCTCCCCTATTATCGAGATCAGCGCTCTCAATTTCTCAACCTCTGCCAGATTCGCATAACACTGGTTTGACATGGACTTGTGATCATCCCTTGTTAAACCCCTTCCGACCCCCTTTGACATCAGTCTCGAAAGTGAGGAGAGCAGATCAACGGGAGGATACACGCCCTTCCTGAACAAATCCCTGGACAACAGGACCTGTCCTTCTGTTATGTATCCCGTCAGGTCCGGAATGGGATGCGTGATGTCATCCTCGGGCATGGTTAAAACAGGAACCATTGTTATCGATCCTTTCTTGCCCGTTATCCTTCCCGACCTCTCGTATATCGTGGCAAGATCTGTGTAGAGATACGACGGATATCCTCTCCTGCTTGGTATCTCCTCCTTCGCTGAGGACACCTCCCGCAGGGAGTTGCAGTAAGATGTCATGTCGGTCAGCACGACAAGCACGTGATAATCGAGATTCCACGCGAAATGCTCAGCTGCTGTTAACGCGACCCTCGGTGTTGCGAGTCTTTCTATCGCTGGATCCGTGGCAGTGTTCAGGAACAAAACGATCCTTTCCAGCGCCCCGGTCTTTTCGAACTCCTCCCTGAAATACCTGGCCTCATCATAGCCTATCCCCATACCGGCAAAAACTATAAGAAAATCCTCTCCTGTTAACAAGCGAGCCTGCTTGGCTATCTGCGTTATCAGTTCTGTGTGCGGCAGACCCACGCCGGAAAATATCGGGAGTTTCTGGCCCCTCACCAAGGAATTCATCAGATCTATGGAAGATATCCCTGTCTCTATGAACTCTTTCGGATACTCCCTGGCGGAAGGGTTTATCGGCTTTCCCTGGATGTCCAGCTCTTCCTCAGCCACTATCCTCCCCTTCAGAGGTTCCCCGAGACCGGAAAACACCGAGCCAACCATATCCTTCGATACGCCCAGGCTCATTGTTTTTCCCGTGAACCTAACCTTTGTCTTCTTGACATCCATGCCCCTGGTTCCCTCGAAAACCTCTATTATCGCTTTGTCCCTGTTCAGTTCCAGAATCTGGCCTCTCCTCCTCTCTCCATCCGTCTCTATCTCCACGATCTCTCCATATCCCACGTTCTTTATCCCTTCCAGGAATATCAGTGGTCCTGTTACCTGCGTTAACGTTTGATACTCAATCATACTTCACCCTTGCCATCCTTTCTTTCACGGATTTTGTCAAAATCTGGTCCGTTGTTTTTCCGGACTCGATTTCCTTCAACCCCTTTTCATACAATTTGACAACATCCCTCATGAGTGCATACTGTTTGTCAAGCGGGGTGTAGGAATCTTCGGTATGGAACGCATCCTGCTGGAGGAAGTCCTCCCTCACGATACGTGCGATCTCCAGAATGAACTTCTCCTTCTCGGGCAGAACCCCTATCCCCACGACTCTCACCACCCTCTCAAGCTCGGCCTCCTTTTGGAGAATCGCTCTCAAATTTTTCGTTACAACATCCCAGTCCTTGCTCACGTTCTTTTTGAACCAAGGAAGCATATCATCCAGGTGTCTCGAGTACGAAATCAGCCAGTTCATTGCAGGAAAATGCCTTCTCCAGGCAAGTTTTTGGTCGAGCCCCCAGAAAACCTTGGTCGCTCGCAAAACCGCCTGTGTGACAGGCTCTGAAAAATCTGCTCCCGGTGGAGAGACGGAGGATATCAGGGTTAACGAACCGAAGGAACCGTTCATGTTCTCAACCCTACCTGACCTCTCATGATATTCTCCCACGTAGGATTCCATGTAAACAGGATAGCCTTCCTCCCCCGGAAGTTCCTCGAGCCTGCCGGAAACCTCCCTCAACGCCTCCGCCCATCTCGATGTTGAATCTATGAGAACAATGGAATTGTAACCCTGATCCCTGAAGTATTCGCCGATGGTTATCGCGGTGTATATCGATGTTTCCCTCGCGACGACAGGCATGTTGGATGTGTTTACGATGAGGATCGATTTTTCCATCAGTGGCCTTCCCTTCCTGTCCTTTGACTCGTTGAGTTCGTTTATTATGTCCGTTACCTCGTTTCCCCTCTCTCCTGTCCTGCAGACTATGTTTATATCAGAGTCGCAGTTCTTGGTTATCGCGCTTTCCAATACGGTTTTGCCCGATCCGAACCCCCCGGGAACGCAGACGTTCCCTCCCTTACCGACAGGAAAGAGCGAATCAATAACCCTTTGACCCGTTATCAGCGGTTCTGACAGACCAACCTTACTCCTGTAAGGCCTCGTCCTTCTGACCTCCCATTCCTGCAACATCTTCACTCGTTTCCCATTGTTCAATTCACACACGCTTTCCTCAATTGAAAATTCACCTTTCCTTACGGATTTGACCTTGCCCTCTGTTCCATCCGGAACCATTATCTTGTGAACGATCGAACCCTCCCTTACGCTTCCAAGTACAGAGCCTCCCGAGACTTCCTCCCCTTTCCTGACCTTCGGCTCGAATTTCCATTTTCTTTTGCGGTCGAGCGTGGTCAGGCGGATGCCCTTTCTTATAAAGGATCCGAGTTCCTTCTTGATCCTTTCGAGAGGCCTCCCCAGACCGTCGTATATCGAGCCCATCAAACCGGGACCGAGCTCAACCGTAAAGGGCTTTCCCAGGGAAACGACAGGTTCTTTTATCTCCAGACCGTTCGTATCCTCATAAACCTCGATAAATGCACGCTCCCCGACAAGCTTTATGATTTCCCCGAGAAGTTTCCCCTTCCCGATTTCAACAACATCCCACATTCTTGCGCCCAACATGCCCTCTGCAACAACAACGGGTCCCGTCACCCTCTCTATCCTCCCCTTAATCATTCAATCGAACTCCTTACCTATTATCTCCTTGATCAAACCCTTTACCGTATCGATCTTGAGCGATCCATACTTGTCAGGTATGGGAACGAATATATGATTCTTCGAAACCTCTATCAGTTTATACAGCCTTTCGCTGATTATAATTATCTTTTTGTCTTTAATTCTTTCCAGGTTTTGTTTCAGATTTTTTTCGTTTGTTTCCAGACAATCCTTAACCCCTGCCATCCGAAACCCGATCACGGTTTCCTTGTCTCCGAGCACACCAATCATTCTTTCAGCCCCAACAAAACTTTCAGATCTTTTCTGTCAAGATCCTCCCTTACAAATTTGTTTATGATCTTTATCCTGTTAATCTCATTTCGTTTGGTGATCAGGAAGTAAAGTAGAAGACCGGTATCGAAGGGCGACATTCTAAGGAATCTTAAAACTTCCCTTTCCAAATTTTCACCCAGTGCCATTTCAAAAAGCGTGTCATCTTCTAAACTTGTCAAGTCCTTTACGCCAAATTTTATCGACCTTAACTTCTCGAACAACGCCTCCACCGAAGTTAGCTTGAACCATTCTCTGCGAACGTTCGAGGGCTGAAGGAAGAATTCGCTCAGATCCTTTTTGAATATTATCGATCTCGAGATGTTTCGGAGATTTACAAAATCGTTCCTTGTTTTGAGATAGGAACGGAGTATTTCCTTCTCCTTCGCCTCCCTCATAACACCCGAGAACATATTCGAATATAATACCTCCAGATGGAAATCAACTATTGATGCCCCGAACTGATCGATCTTCCTGTAGCCCGAATAAATTGGTTCGTAGTAATCCGTATCCTTTAACTTGTTTGTCAGATCCTCAACATCCTTGCTCTTGGCCAAACTTTCGATTTCCATCCCTTTCATGGGGATGAGGAAACCACTCCAGTCCTCACCAGCAAGAATCGATTTTATCAGAAGTTTCAAATTTTTTATTTCCCACTCCTTCAGGAAGGTGTTAAGAATCTCCTTCTCCTTTCCGTAATAGAACCCCTTAATTTTCTCAAGTAGGCCCACAAAAATTTTATCAAGCTCGTTTTCTATCCCCGTTATATCCTTTTCCTTGCCGTGATAGAAAACCGCTTCGTATTCCGTTCCCTCGAGAAGGTTCGCGATTTCAGAAACAGATTTCGCGCCCGCCAGCTTTGAAAATTTTGTTTTATCAATAAGCCTGCCTTTCATTGCACGCAACCTTGCTGCTGCATACTCCTGTCTCAAAAAATCAAACATGATCAACCCTTGAAAAACATATCGTTAATGACTTTATCCATTTCCTTCCCCTTTCTTTCCAGAAGGGATTCTATCAGATAGTTTGCTGTTATTTTGCCGGATTTGACCATGCAACCTCCACTGGTCTTGATGCCTTTAACCTCTCCTTTAACACCTTTCCTTCTCAAGAAATTTTTGACACAATCAATATCACCCGTGTTGACAAACACCTTCAGATCCCCTTTCCCTATCTCTTTAATACCCCTCTCCAGGAATCCTGTTAAAAATTTTTCATAGTTGTTCTTTCTTATTTCCCTGACAACCTCCTCCTTTAAATTTTTAACCATCTCCGATTTGAGACCCTTCAGGGTTTCCCTTCTCTTTATCTCTATGTCCGCAAGTCCCTTTCTCCTTAACACCTCTGCCCGTCTTTTATAATCCTCCAGAATCTTTTCCTTTAAGGATTTGCATTCCTCCTCCCCACTTTTCAATATTTTTTTAACTTCGAGCACATTGGCTTTTCTGATCTCTCCCACCTTCCTTCCTCTATCCCTCTCTACAACTTCTATTATTCTTTTGACTTCTGTCGGTATCATTTTCACAACCTAGCAACTATATAGCTATTACGCCGGCACCGTAGAGTATCAGTAAAAGCGCTATCACGAGACCATATATTGCCTGTGTTTCAACCAATGCGGCCAATGCGATAGACCTTCCAAAATTCTTCGTATCCTCCGCCGTCGCTCCTATCGCAGCTGCCGCCGCTTTCCCCTGACCTATACCAGAACCTAATGCAGCAACACCTATCGCTATTCCCGCTCCGATTGCGAGCAAACCTTCAATCGCCATACACCAAACACCCCGCTAATTTTATTTAACCTCCAGACCTTCGTATTTCAACGGCCTGAATTCTTTACCCTCTCCCTCAAAAAACCGGGAGAAGAACTCAACATAATGCAAACGCAGAGAATTTATGAACGCCCCGACTGATGAGATCGTGCAGTTGAATAAATGCCCTACGGTGAATATGAAACCTGAAAGAATGAACGAACCACTGACAAATATGGATGATATGTGGTTGACAGTCAACGCGATGTAGGAGGTCGCTAACGATATCGCCGCCAGCCTAACGTAGGAGAGGATGTTTCCGAAGAAGGAAATCAGGCCAATCATCCTCATGGGTTTTGATATTTTCATCACAACCCCTGCAAAGAAAACCAACATGCCAGCATAAAACAAAACCTCTGCAACCATCCCGAATATCCTGAATATAATAAGCAAACCTCCCGCCTCCACCAGAAACCAGGAGATTTCCGGTATCGTTGATTTTTTGCTTCTTATCTTCTGCACTATGGAGAGAACAATCCCCATGTTGACATGAACAAGCCCGAAAACCAGTGAAATTATTATCAACATTATTGGATTCTGGGTGGGACTAAACCAGAGACCCCGTAACCCTAGGAAATTTCCCAAGAAGTTCCCGAAGAGGAACCCCCAGAAGATCGCAGAAATCCCGCAGAGCAGAAGTATGTGGGAAAAGACACCCGCCAACCTGTTTCTGAAATAAAACCGCATCGAGAAAGAAAGTAAAATAATGAGCGAACCGTAGAGAACATCACTCAGCATGAACCCGAAGAATACCGGAAAAAGGAATGCGAGGAAAATAGTGGGGTCGGCGTCTTTATACTTGGGCAACCCAAAACCCCCGGTTATCACCTCAAACTTTTCTGACAGGCCCGGGTTTTCAAGGTCAGTCGGGGCGTCCTCTGTTTCCTCAAACGTGAAGAAAACCCTCCCGGAAGTGACGTCATCCAGCGCTTCCTGGATTTTCCACTTGTATTTTTTCGGCATCCATCCCTCCAGGACAGACACATATTTCGTTTCCTGAAACATCTGCAATGATTTCAGCCTGTCCCTGTATGCCCTTACAACCACGTAAGTCCTCTCAATCTCCTCCCACCACTCCTCGATGAATTCCTTTCTTTTCTTCAGGAGGTAATCCCTCTTTTTGTTTAACCATTCAAGTTCCTCCTTCCCTTCTTTCAGTATTTTGTCGGGCTTCCCCTTCAAACCCTCCACCTCGAAAAATTCGAAACCGTATTTCAGGAGGATTTTCCGAATTTCTCCTTCCTCGGGTTTCAGCCCAAGAACGATGAGAGCATTTTCCTCATTTTTAAATTCTTGTGAATGAAGATAAATCCTGAAGTTCGCCAGATCCTTTTTCAGATCAGGGATTCCGTTCAATTTCAGTTTCCCGGCCAAGGCGAACGTTTTCTTCAGAGAGCTCAGAAGTCTCAGATCAAAATCAAAAAATTTCAGATTTTCTGCAAGCCTTATAATTCCCTTTACCTCCTCGCTATCTTTTTTGTTTTCCTCTATCTGTTTCCCTACCCTCTCGGTTTTCCCTTCCATGTGCTTCACAACTTTTTCCGCGTTTTTTACAACATCTTCCATTTCGTCTTTTTTGAGGGATACGTTCTTCTCGAACCTGTTACCTAACAACGTCTCGAGCAATCCGTGTTTTTTCATAACACCCGAGAAATCCTTGTAAATTTTTTCAGACCTCAAAAACAGAGAAGATAGGTAATCTGTATCTATGCTGACAGAACTCAAAAATTCCTGCTTGCCCGAGATCTCCTTTACCTCAACAATTCCCTGTTCCTGAAGCTTCTCCACAACCTTTCCCCTGTCCTCAGAAAGAAATGCGACATTTATTTTTTCCATCTCAGTTGGAAACAACATAATATATATTTGGCGAAGGAAGCCTAAATTAATTAATAATAATCGGTTTATTTTATTCAGAAAATATCCTCATTATCGCTTTTATCCCCTTACCTCTTCTCTTCTCGAAAACCCTCTTTAAACTCTCCGCCTCTTTCTCGGTTTCTCTATCTACCCTTCTCCTCTCAGATTCTATCTCCTTCCTAACATTCTCAATCATTCGCTTTCCTTCAGAAGTAGAAATCCTTTCCGTTTTTTTCAACATCACTTCCTTTTCCTTCTCGGTCTTTTCTATCCTTTCCCCTGCTTCTTTCTCGGCGTTCTTAACCGCCCTCTCGCTCCTTTCCTCCGCCCTTTTAACTTCCTTCAGAACCTTATCAAGGTCAACCATGTTATAAATTTATTTTATTATGTTAAAAATCAAGTTGATAACATGTTAGTCGTGTTAACGCTGGCAATGATAGTTTCGTTTTTCACTGTTTTTTTATTAACGCCGAACACAAAGAAATTCCTTGAGAGGCTGGAGATAATAGGGATAGATCAGCAGAAACCGGGAAAACCGAGATTCGCAACCTCCGGAGGACTGCTCGTCATAAGCGGCCTCCTGCTGGGAGGATTCTTCTTCATAGCCATCAACTCCTTCCTGATCAAGATACCCATCGACCTTTCATACCTCCTTGCCTCCTACTGCTCGATTCTTATAATAACGACAATAGGTTTACTGGACGACATCAACATAAGACCAAGGATGGGAAGGAACAAGGGCCTGAAAGACCACAGGATTGGTTTGAAACAGTGGCAGAAACCCCTGCTAACACTTCCAGCAGCGATCCCCCTGATGTCCATAATGGCAGGAACCAGCAGGATGTCCCTACCTTTCCTGGGGTTGGTTGATCTTGGCGTGCTGTATCCGCTCATACTGATACCCGTCGCTGTTGTCGTGGTTAGCAACGCCACCAACATGCTGGCTGGAATGAACGGCCTGGAGGCGGGTCTGGGATTCGTCTCGCTTTTCACCCTGGGGAGCTATGCCCTATATTTCAACAGAACAGAAGCCGCTGTGATAGCGTTCACGGCGAGCTTCTCGTTGCTAGCCTTTCTCAGATGGAACTGGTATCCGGCGAAATTCCTTCCCGGCGATTCGTTGACCTACCTGGTGGGAGCTTCCTTCGTCTCCGCGGTGATAATAGGGAACATGGAGAAGTTCGGCATAATAATATTCCTTCCCTGGATAATCGAGGCCTTCCTGAAGCTCCGCTCGAAATTCATGGCAAGAAGTCTCGGGGATCTGCAGAAGGACGGCACGCTTCGGGCCCCTTACGAAAAAATCTATTCCCTGACACACCTCGTTATGAAGATCAAACCAATGAAGGAGTGGAAAGTGACAGTGACGTTAATAACCCTCGAGATCGTTGTTTGTATCTTTGCGTTTACCTTTGTATAACAATCCCTTACAGATCTTCCGCATGTACGTATTCCCCTGTTACGCTCTCCGGGAAGTTCTCATACGCGACTCTATATATCTTCATTCCCAGATTATCGTAGACCTTCTCGAAATAGTTTTCCAGACCGACCCCGTTGAACAGATAGAGCCTGACGAACATGCATTCCTCAACTGCCTCCGGGATGAATACGATCGCGTCCCCCGCCAAGTAAACCATTCCCGGGACAGTGTTTTCTTTATCACTCCTGATAACCTGGTTTCCAATGCCTATATCCCTTATGTAAGCCTGACCCTGGGCGGATTTTATCAGGGCCGTTATGTTTCCCATTCCGGTCGTGTTTCCTGTGGTGACGGTTGAGTAGGCAACCAGTATGCTCTGATCTCCCAAACCGAATTCGAGAAGGGTTTTGTCCCCCTGCTGATATTGTCCGCTTAAACGGAAGATCGGAAGAACATCTATCTTCTCCCCCCAGTTT
>WVZE01000001.1:90311-96601 GCA_011772645.1 Candidatus Aenigmatarchaeota archaeon
TGGTATCCTCCATCCACCAATGTTATCTTTTTCGCGACGTAATGGAACCACCATCCGTAATCCCACCACTCCAGGAGGACCGCATCCTCCGCCGTGTTGTCCCTCAACCATACAAGTGCCTGATACCAGGAGTTATCCAGGGAACTCCCTATCGAATTCGCCATAACCCATCCTGACGCGAAGTTCGAAACAACAACGAAACCTATGAATACTCCAACCACCATTTTCATGTAATCTGGAAGCCTCCCTCTAAGATTCCTCGTTCTTGACATCACGAATTCCCCTCCCCTTACCAGGCAGTATCCGGCCATTAGCGCCACAGGGAAGGCAAACAGGAAGTTCAGTCGGACAGCACCCATCGCGAGCATCAGCGATGTTGCGAAAAGAACAGAAACCAGCAGGAATTCCTTTCTCCTTCTCTTGAAGACGAACTCGTATATCATGATGAACAGCCCTATCCACGCGAAGTAGACCGCGGACAGGTATATCGTTAGATCGGGCCATTTCAATGCGGCAATGGAATAACCTGTTCCGAAGGTCGTGAGAGAATCCCTCATGAAACCCCCCGCGGTCTGGGATTCCGCGACTGTGGATGCTATCACTCCGTATGATATGGGCTGGGAAGTTCTCGCTATGATATCAGCTGTCCACTCCCCGAGTTCGATATTAACATAGGATGCGATCCCGAAAACAAACAGGCCGATCACGAAAAGCGCGGGAATAGCGTAGGGGACGTATTTCTTATCGATAACATTAAATCTCTCAACACCGAATCTTATTAAAAACGCAAACAGCGCCACATAATTCACAATCATATCAACCCCTGTCAGGGATACAGGTGCGACTGATAATATTGAATATCCCAAAACAATAATAAGCAGGGAGAAGGAAACAAAGAACGAAACGTACGAAAGAAGGAACTTTGAATCATACCTGTTAAGCAGGAGCGAAATCATCACGAAAAGCGGGATAACCATTAAAACTATTTTGGTTCCCCCCCAGCTCAGCGACATCAGGAAAAGGAAAATCCCTGAAAGAGTTCCGTAAAGCACGCTCTTGATTGTTCTCAACCTTTCCTCGCTCAGGCTCGTTTTGTGAAGGACTGAGAACGGATGGAGGAGGATGTGCCTCCAAGAGATTTCCCTGTCCACTTCCCCGACCTTGAATGCCTTCACAAAGAATATGAAGGTTAAGAGCATGAACATCCCTCCGACAGGTTCCTTCTCTATGAAGCCCGCGGAAACCCTGTAAAGGATTCCGGGGACGAACGCAAGGAACGCGGCCGCAAGCAAACCAACCTTCTTGTTGAAGAGCTCCTTCCCGAGGAAGTACATGAAAAGAACCTGGAGTGCCCCGAAGAACGCTGGCGTCCAGACAGCGGTCCAATACCAGGAAACGCCAAACAAAGGATTGAGAATGAAATACACGATTGGATAAGCATAGAACGTCACTATACTCTCCCTGGTCCTGTCAGGGCCTCCTGGGTTTGTCCCCCAATGTGCCAGGTAATCATTCGTCGGCAAACCTCTTCCCTCCACTATCTCCTCTCCCATCCTGAACATGAAATAAGGATCTATTGCCTGTAGTCTGGGATATTCAAGCTTCGTTCCGGGGATGCCTCTCAGATAGAACGCCGTTGAGAATACCAATACCAGTAAAAAAACCCAGTAATACTCCCTCACGAATTCCTTGGCCTTCATAATCTCATATAATTGGCTGGATTATTTAAAACTATTTAACAATATATGGGATTCTGGGTTTATAAAGGTTTTGTTACTATTAAGTGGTTAGATATTCCTTAGTGGATTTTTACTGCAATTGCCGGATTTTAATTAAAAGATTTAAAAACATTTTACACCCTTATTAAATAGGTCAGGCTGATATCATGCAGATAGGTATAGTGGGATACGGAGCTTACGTTCCGAAATTTAGGATAGGTGTGGATGAAATAGCAAGGGTATGGAAGGCCGATTCTAAAACCATCCGAAGTGGCCTGCTCGTGGATGAGAAATCGGTTCCGGACAAGGACGAGGATACCATAACGATAAGCGTGGAGGCGGGGAGGAACGCCCTGCTGAGGGCCGGGATAAATCCCCAGGACGTGGGAGCGGTCTACATAGGATCAGAATCGCACCCCTACGCCGTCAAACCCTCCGGAACTGTCGTCGCCGACGCCTTGAACATGGGTCCTGAACTGATGGTCGCGGATTTCGAATTCGCCTGCAAGGCAGGAACAGCCGCGATCCAGTGCTGTTATGCACTTGTGAAATCCGGCGAGATAAAGTATGGAATGGCGATAGGGGCTGACTGTGCGCAGTCGAAACCGGGAGACGCCCTGGAATACACAGCAGCCGCAGGTGGAGCAGCCTATATAATAGGAAAGAACCCGCTGGCAACACTGGAGGGAACCTATTCTTATACGACAGACACTTCTGATTTCTGGAGGAGGGAAGGTTCGGGCTATCCAAGCCACGGAGCGCGCTTCACGGGCAAGCCCGCCTATTTCAAACACGTCATCTCAGCAACAAATGAACTTCTCAGCAAACTCTCCATGAAACCATCCGATTTCAACCACGCCGTCTTCCATATGCCCAACGGGAAGTTCCCTCTGAAGGCCGCGAAATCCCTGGGTTTTTCAAAAGAACAGCTGAAACATGGGATGGTTGTGACAAAGATAGGAAACTGCTATTCCGGTTCGAGCCTTCTTGGACTGTCCAGAATCTTGGACAATGCAAAACCGGGCGAGAAAATCCTGATGACCTCCTATGGTTCAGGGGCTGGGTCGGATTCCTTTTCGTTCGTTGTTACGGACAAAATTCTCGAGAGGGCGAACCTTGCGAAAAAAACGGATTTTTACATAAAGAGAAAGGAAACCATAGATTACGGAACATACGTTAGATTGAGGAAGAAATTGAAAGGTGGCTGAAGATGAGAGTAGCGATTGTCGGAGCGGGATGCACGAAACTCGGTGAACACTGGATGAAATCTTTAAGGGATCTCTCAACAGAGGCAGGCGCACTCGCCCTGAAGGACGCGGGCATAGACGGGAAGAAGATACAATCGCTTTATATAGGAAACATGTCTGCGGGAAGGTTCATCGGTCAGGAACATTTGGGAGCTTTGGCCGTTGACCAAGCGGGACTGAACCCCATACCCGCAACAAGATGCGAATCAGCCTGCGCATCAGGTGCGCTGGCCTTCCGAAAAGCCTATCTTTCGATCCTATCGGGGGAATACGACATAGTGATGGCTGGTGGTGCGGAGAAGATGACCGACATAAAGGGGTCGGGAGCGATAGCGACCCTTATGGGAGCAGGGGATCAGGAATGGGAGTCCTCCGTAGGCTTAACATTCGTCGGATTGTATGCGATCATGGCAAAGGCTTACATGGAGAAATACAAATTAACGAGGAAGGAACTTTCCTTGGTTCCTGTGAAGAACCACAAACACGGCCTTAACAATCCCTACGCCCAGTTTAATTATGAGATAACGACAGATGATGTTTTGCGTTCACCCATCATAGCGGATCCGCTCAGGCTTCTTGATTGCTCCCCCATAACCGATGGGGCGGCAGCTGTCGTTCTCGTTTCGGAAAGGATTGCGAAAAAATTCAAAAATCCGATATGGATACTAGGCAGCGGCCAGGCCTCGGACACCCTCGCTCTCCACAACAGGAAGAGCCTGACGGAAATACCTGCAACTAAGATAGCCGCGAGAAAGGCCTATGAACAGGCAAAGGTGAAGCCAAAGGATATAGACATCGCAGAAGTTCATGACTGCTTCAGCATAGCTGAAATTCTTGCGTACGAGGATCTCGGATTCTCTGAAAGGGGGAAGGGGAAGGAACTCCTTCTGAAAAAGGATGCAATGATCGGGGGGAGAATCCCTGTGAACACCGACGGAGGACTGAAGATGGGTCACCCTGTCGGGGCGACGGGTATCAAGCAGATAGTTGAGGTTGTAAAACAACTAAGAGGGGAAGCCTCTAACCAGGTAAGAAACGCGAGGGTAGGATTGACGCACAACATAGGAGGAAGTGGAGCAAGCTGCTTGGTTCACATACTGGGGAGGGAATGATATGCCTTACAAATCCGTTCCGCTGTTCTGGAGACTGAAGAAACCCAAGTACAACCTAACAGGAACCAAATGCACTAAATGCGAAAACGTTTATTTCCCACCGCGAAACCTATGCCCGGCATGCAGGAGGAGCGGTGACATCCAGGAACTCCAGTTGAGCGGGAAGGGTAAAATCCTCTCGTACACCATCATTCGAACCCCCCCGGAGGGTTTCGAACATTACGTTCCGTACGCAGTCGCGATCATACGCTTGGATGAGGGAACGAACATAACAGGACAGGTTGTCGGTGATATAGAAAAGATCAGGACAGGGAAACGCGTTCGTCCGGTTTTCAGAAAGATGCACGAGGATGGGAACGACGGACTGATACATTACGGACTGAAGTTCGAGCTGGTTGACTGATTCTGAAACCTTCAATCAAAAATCAACATTCCAGAATACAAAAATATTTAAACCATGTCCTATATTCTAAATATGGATAAATTATCCAGATCTGAGGGTATCGACCTTCTTGAAGAAGACGAGGAAACAGAGGAAACCCAGGAGGAAGAGGGTTTTGAAGTGGTTTATGATGAAGAGGAGATAGAATCCCTCTACAGGGACTACAGGGATTTCAGGGAAGAACCGGAGACAATCGAAAACCAGTATTATTTGACAAAGAGGATGGAAAGGAAGGAAGTGGAACCCCTGGATTTTGAAACAAGAAAGGAATACGAGGATCCCCTGGTTTTCAACGAAAAAAATGCATACCAAGCGAACGATCTCCTGAAGGTTGAATATACCGAACCCGTGTTTTTCAACGACCAGCTCACCTACCAGAGCGTTTTCATGGAAAATGAGGAAACTGGAAAAACAGTTTATGAACTCACGCTGGAGGCATCCCAGAAGAACGGGATGGACGTAAAGATAAGCTATGACGAACGAACGAGAACGTTTTATCTGGATTCCATGGACGGGAAAAGGGACGGATCAGAAATTGACGGAAACAGGGTCTATCTGGAATTCTGGGTTAAGGATGGCGAAACGAACGAATACAGGATCGGAGAGGAGAGCATGGATCAGGAAATTCTTAAAAGGGGTGACAAGGTGGAGTGGAGGCTGGCAACGGAAAGGGAATCATACTGCGGTGGAGGAGGATATGAGAAATCTCCAAAAGAAAGGGAGATGGAACAGATACTCCTATACCAAAACAACGGGAACCAGGTAAGGGGTTACGTTCCAGAACTCGGAAGAACCCTTGAGAGAAACCCCTTCTTTTACATGGATTTCGGCCTGAATCTCATATGAGCGTCAGCACGGCTGCGATTCCTCCCCTCTCAGCCTCTTTCGCATTTCTACCGGACGAGATTATTATAACATCTTTATCCTTAACTTCCAAACCTTCCAGACCTCTAACAACCTCCTTTGTCCCCGGGAATTTCGCCTTTTTGTTTTGAAAAACAAGCGTGGTTACGTTCACACCCATCTTCATCCCTTCGTCCCTCTGTTCGATTCCCATCTTCACCCTTTCGGACGCATCCCTGACAATTAGAGCGACGGTTGGTTTTTTGCTTATTGAAGAAATCCGAACCCTGAAAGTCCTTGAAACCTTTCTTTTCAGATAGTCCGATATTCCCTTTCCCTTCTCTGTCAGGACCTCCCCTCTAGTCGAATCCTTGGTAAAACCATGTTCTCTAAGTTTCTTTATCATTGTCTTTACATTCGCCTCTCCGAGACCCGATTCCTTCATCAGCAAGATCCTCCCCATGGGTTTCTCCGAAAGGATTCTGAAAACCCTCACGACATCCACGAGTGAGTAACCGGATCTCTTGTCNNTAAGCTCCCGTTAGCGACAATGGATTTACTGTAAACGGAATTTTTACTATGAAAATGCCCAAATACATGAGCAATAAACCGAAAACTATTCCGATAACCTGAAAACATCTAACCTTTAGCATATTTCTCGCAAATCCCACACCTTTCGCATTTATAATAAGTTTTTAAAATATAAAATCCATGTCCATCCATCCGAAATCCATCAGCTTCCCTGTCCTGAAGAACATCTCCAACTGGATGTTGTTCGAAAGCTTTAAGACCTTCCTCAAAAACACCCCGAACCCTATCTGTTTGCCTATCTTCATCTTCCAGCGGGTTTCATACTCCTTCAGAACCTTCTCGCTGAAATCATTAATTTCGAAGGCCTTCTCCATCACGTTTGAAGCTATCCTGGCAG
>WVZE01000047.1:0-1529 GCA_011772645.1 Candidatus Aenigmatarchaeota archaeon
TGGTCAGGAAGTAATCAGTTCTATGTTTTTCAGTTCTGAGAGGTTCTCCAGCACGAATTCTGGATTTTCCTTTTCAAGCCTCTCTCTTTCATGATATCCGTTGCAGACACATGCGGAATGAACTCCTGCCTTCTTGGCTTCCTGAATATCCTTAAATGTGTCCCCCGTGTAAATAACATTCTCTGGCTTTTTGCCAAATCTCGTAAAGGTTTTTCTCAATCTTTCGGCCTTTTCCTCTCCGCTGCCTGCAAGAATTAAATCGAAGTATATTTTCAGTCCGTATTCTTTCGCCTCGCCCAGAAGATTATTCTCAGGATGGCTGCTGACTACTGAAAGTATTTTGTTTCTGTTTTTGAGAAATTCCAATACTTCTTTAGCGTCAAGGTAAACCTTTGGGACAACCCCTTCTCTTATCACATCGTTTAAATGTTTCTCATAAAGTTCATCTATCTCTTTCTTCTCTGCTGTAACGCCGTGATCACTTAAAATCCCCACAGGAGAAAGTGTGGATCTTCCCTTCCATTCTTCAAGCGAGATTCTTGGAATCCCAAAATGATCGAACAGCCTCATGTTTGATTTATAAACCGGCTTTATGTCATTGCTTATTACTCCGCTCCAATCAAACGTATAGAGATCAAGTTGCATTAACATTGTAATCAGCTAAGTTTTTTAAGCTTAAAAACATGCTCGGACAATAAAGCTTTAAATACGTTCTCGAACAATATATTACATTATCATACTTTATCATACCTTTGTGAGATTATGGATTTTTTGAACTTGGATGACGTGGAAGTTGAAGGAAAAACCGTTATTGTCCGGGGAGGGATGGATGTTTCTGTTGATAGGGAAGGGAATCTTGTGGATGACAAGAGGGTGGTGACGTGCATACCTACCATACAGAACCTTTTGACCAGGAAAGCGAAAGTCGTTCTCCTCCTCCATATAGGGAGACCGAAAGGAAGGAAGGTGGAGCGTTTAAGAACGGACAACGTCGCGAAGAGGTTATCAAGATTCATGCACAGGGACATAGAGAAGCTTGATTCCTGTACAGGGGAAGAGGTGAGGAAGAAGGTCAAAGCAATGAAGCCGGGGGAGGTCATATTTCTGGAGAATCTGAGATTCCATGAGGGGGAGAAGAAGAACGATGAGGGGTTCGCTAAAGAGCTCGCCTCTCTCGGAGACATTTATGTAAACGAATGTTTCTCTGTATCCCATCGTAAACACGCCTCGATGGTCGGGATTCCTGAACACATCCCCGGCGTCGCGGGTTACGGCCTGGGGAAAGAACTCGAAATCCTCGGCAGGTGTACAAAGAACCCGGAAAGGCCCATGGTCGCGATCCTAGGGGGTGTGAAGGCGGACAAGATGAATGCCCTGAAGAAGTTGCTGGAAAAGGCTGATCACGTCTTAATAGGAGGGGGGTTGAGTCTGCTTTTGCTGAGAGCGCAGGGTTACGAGATAGGTAATTCGAAATTTGATGATGAGTGGTTGAACGGCGGGGCTGATATGAAAGGAATAACCAGCAACGG
>WVZE01000047.1:1632-1848 GCA_011772645.1 Candidatus Aenigmatarchaeota archaeon
CTGGATATAGGCCCGAAAACGATCGAAAAATACAGGGAGATCCTGCGCGAAGCGAAAACCATAATATGGGCAGGGCCCATGGGTGTTTTCGAATGGGAGAATTTCTCAAAGGGGACGGAGGAGATCGCGAAATTCATGGCGAACTCGAACGTTCTTTCCGTTGTCGGAGGAGGAGAGTCAGCATCGGCAGCCGAAAAATTCAACGTGGCGGACCGG
>WVZE01000027.1 GCA_011772645.1 Candidatus Aenigmatarchaeota archaeon
GTCATGTAGTAATCACCTCTCATCTTTCTTTTTCCGTATATGGATCCGGCCCCTGTGAAAAAGAGGCCTATCAACATTATCAAAAACGAACCCGATTCTATCTCGGGCATATAGAGAAGGGTGTAAACCCCCGCTATCGCGACAGCGACCCCGACAATGAACAGCCAGGCCGCCTTCAAGAAAAGTTCAAACCCCATATTAAAATTATAAACTGATTGTATTTAAATTTTAGAATTATTTTTTCTCTTCCTTGTATTTGTTCGGGTCCCATATGAAGTTCTCTATGTTCTCGAGTATCCTTTTATCCTTTTCGGACAGTTTCTGCTCCTCTTTTTCCATCTTATTAATTGTTTTTGAAAAATAAATAAGTTTCCCCAAAAAAAACCGGACGGGGGGGGTAAGAAATAAAAGGAAGTTAAACAAATATAATATACATGGTCAGGAAAAAAACCCTTGTTCTCTCGCTAGTTATAGCCGCCCTGCTGGTATCAATAATCCACGTGAACCCGGAGGGAGAATCCCATTACGCGGATTCACCGCTGCTCATTTCCTCTCTGGGGGAGATCACTGGTCTGAGCCTGGGGACCTTCACCACGGGGATCCTCATAGAGTATTCGATCTTCCTGGTTGCGATCTACCTTCTCCTCAGGGGGATCTCGAAGAGGTTCGGCAGATAGGACAGCAAATTTTAAATTCTTTAATCCCATATCTGAAACATGCTCCGTAAGAAATGCGAATTCTGCAAACAGGAGATAGAGAAGGGGGTGAAAGAACGGGTGGAAGTCTATGGAAGGGTAGGAACCTGGAAAAAAGATTTCTGCTCGGAGGAGTGTCTGGAGAGATATAGAAAGGTGACAGTGGAGCTTATGAAGACCAGAAGGCCGAACGTGTGCACGCGGTGTCTCAGGTAATAAAAACAGTGATAAAAATCTTTATAAATTGTTATTACCAAATAATAGTATATGGAATACAAAAGGCCCAGGCTCGCAATGGTATTCGGATCTCTTGGTGGTTACCAGGCCTTTCATGAGGCAACGAGGGATCTTTACGGGGAGATTGTAAAAGAGGGGGCATTGTACTTCGTGGAACACGCAAAGCCTTACCCCATGGAAAAGAATACATTAGAAAAGTCGGGCATGGATTTGACAAAGGACGAGGTCAGAGAGGGAAGGGAACTAACAAAGGGTTTCCATTTCTATTCCGGGATCCGCGACCTGATGGAAAAACCTCCCGGCATAGCCATCAGGAGGGACGAAAATACAGGAGCCCTTTATTTTCATGATTTCAAAACCCACATGGAACATCATGAGATGTTCAGGCACCAAATGATCAAGGCCTGGGAGGCCGGCTACAGGAAAGACATGCTGCTTTCGTTCATGAGCGGCTGGGGTTTTGACGGGCATGATCTTTTTCCACAGGCTCAGAAAATTGGCTCTTCAATAATAATCCAGGAACCGAAAACCGCTATAGAAAAAAATACGCCAAACAGCGCAATACAGGAAGCCGAAATGAAGGGTATCAGTTATGAGATATTTCCCCCGCAGGGAATAGGGAAAAAGATATTGGAATTCCTTTCTTTAGGCGGGAGATAGGTTCATTCCGGCGGGTTGCATTCCGTCCCGTTGCTTCTGAAGAAGGCCCACTCCTCGCACACCCTTCCGTCGGGCAGAGAACAGTAACCTGCTGTCCCCTCGGGGGTTTCCACTGCCTGAAAGACTCCCCCCTTGTCCCTCTCGCAGTAGACTGCTGCGGGGTTGGGTAATTCGGTCGTGGATTTGCAGTCCTGCGGGCAGGTCTCGGGGGTCTCTGAGCAGGGGCATCCTACTGCCTGGCAGACCACTTCCTGGCAGGTCCCATCTCCGCACAAGTCCTTGCATACCTCGTCTGTCTTGTCTGCCTTTACTATGCTCTTGATCCAGAATTTTTTGCTCGGTTCTGTCCTCTCGCTCGATCTCAGCTGGCCCGTCACGGTCACCCAGTCTCCGTTCCGAATTCCCTCCACGCTCACGGCAGGCCATTCCGTCTCCCCGTCTGTCATGAGATCATACCATACCTCAAGGCTCTTCCCTCCGGAAGTGAGGGTGAAACAGGGGCAAAATAATTCGCCCAGGTTGGATACAAGCCCGTAGACAGTTACTTCCGTATCGTATACCGGATTTTCTAAAAGTTCGGAAGCCGTTACGGATCCTTCGGGAGCCCGTACGCAGCCCGAGGTTCCCAGGGTGATTATTATCAGGATCAGAAATGCCAGGTAAAGAAATTTTTTCTTCATATTTATACTCGTGTCTTTTCCCTTATAAATCCTAATCATTTTGTTCGGGAAAGGCCGAAAGTAAGATTTATAAATAGATATGTTAACTATTAATAAGTAATAAAATTAGTTGATAATTATGGCATTGCAAACAATTGACAAGGAAGAGACGCAAATCTGTCCAGGATGTACAAGAGAAATACCGTTTGGGGTGGTATACATGGACCAGCATAAAATTATTTATTGTCCTAGTACAAAATGTGTTTTAGAAGCTCAAAAAAAATCTGAGGAAACGGTGACATTATACGAAGTTCTTTTGAGAAAGATCATCACGTAAACCGGCTCGCCACGAACACCAGGTCGAAGACATCTATCTCTCCATCACTATTCGTGTCCGCATCCTGGTCGAAACCCGAGGTCTTCCCGAAGTCGGTTGCCATCATGGTGAG
>WVZE01000024.1:0-785 GCA_011772645.1 Candidatus Aenigmatarchaeota archaeon
TCGCTTAGAATGACACGCAACGAGATATTGTTTGGAGGCGAGCCTGTGTTTAAAGGTGTTGGCAAGGACGACAACCTTGCTCTGTTTTTCTCGAGAGACGGTTTAAAGGAGCTTACTTTTAAGGATGGTCTGAGTCAGGAAGAGTTCCAGGAATTCCTCGAGATAACCACTTATGACTTCGAAAGCGAAGACACGACCGATGACGTCGTTACTCTCTTATGGGGAAAGGACTTCAAACACATCACCTATCAGGTTGATGAAAGTATGCTTATGGAGGAAGACGAAGAACAGTACGAGGAGGAAGCTGTAAAGCAGGTCAAGGATAGATCGGCAGACGAGGACGACCTTCAGAAAGCATATACTGATGCCTTGAAAAGCGAGGAAACGGCAAAGGAAATCCAGCTTGTACCCATTACGGATAAGGACAAAAGAGCATNNCGGGCCAAGACAGAACGAGCAAGATAGTCGATGTCCTCAACGAGATGCTACTGCAGACGCAGGACTTTTACGAGTTTCATGAAATTACATCTATAGTTGCAGGGGCGTTGGAATACAGTATCAGGCAGAAGGATCTGAAGACAGCTATAGAGATAATGTGGCGCGCCAAAACTTTCGATGATAAAGCAATATCGGGTTTCGACGCCAGGGAAGAACTGAACCATATCTTCGGGGCAGCGGAAAGTCCTGAAACAATAAAGTTCATAGGTGAAATACTTGACGAAGAGCCAGGAATAGATGATGCTGTTTTTCAGGAATACGTGAGTTTTCTGTCAAAGGAATCTGTG
>WVZE01000024.1:855-1262 GCA_011772645.1 Candidatus Aenigmatarchaeota archaeon
GTGGTACGTTGTTAGAAACATTATATATATTCTCAGAAAGATAGGAGACCCGAAGGCGCTTAGCTACCTGCTGAGGGCTTCGGGGCATAGCGACCCGAGGGTCAGGAAAGAGATGCTTAAAACCCTTGGCGAAATCGGAGGACAGAAAGCCGTTGCTGCAATCAGGGAATGTATGGACGACCCGGAGCCGTTCATAAGAACTACTGCTGCAAGGGCTCTAGGCTCTATAGGTTCGGATTCCGCGAAACTTGTTCTAATAGAAAAGCTTTCGGATAATAGGTTTTTAAATACGGATTTTAATGAAAAGAAAGAGTTTTTTGAGGTGCTTGCCACGTGGCGCGAGGGCTCGGTTCATGATTTCCTAATGAAAATAATAAAGAAGACGCCTTTCTTCAAAAGAGCCAAAT
>WVZE01000007.1:0-213 GCA_011772645.1 Candidatus Aenigmatarchaeota archaeon
TTCGACTTCCCGAATTTCTCTCGCAGGATCGTGTGATGATCTACAAGAAGCTTTGTATAACCCTCACCTAACTCCTTAAGCAGCTCTTTCGAACCTTCAATATCCGTGAACAGAAAAGTCACTATACCTTCAGGAAAACCTATTTGAGCCGTGTCTCCGGTCAGCTCGGATAAGACCTCTCCCGCTGTCTGAAACCGATTCCCCTTGTCCTTT
>WVZE01000007.1:341-1249 GCA_011772645.1 Candidatus Aenigmatarchaeota archaeon
TTGATCGACATCCTTCCCTTCCGCCTGCTCTGGAGACATGTATTCAGGCGTCCCGATCATCACGCCTACACCAGTGACTCCTTCTGCTTTCAACGAACGGGCGATACCAAAGTCCATGATCTTTGCATTATCTTTTTCATCCACCATGATGTTCCGAGGCTTTAAATCACGATGTATGACTCCTAATTCATGAGCTTCCGCCAACCCCTCACACACCTGGTTAGTTATGGCAATCGTCTCCTCTTCTGTTAACTTTCCTTTCCTCCTGATGAAGGTTTTTAGATCCTCACCCTTTACAAACTCCATGGTAATAAAATGTATTCCTTCTTCCTCGTTGAGGTCATACATCTTACAAACGCTCCTGTGAGCGATCTTTCGGGCCAGCTTCAGCTCATTCTTAAAACGCTCTATCATCTTCGTATCGGCAGCTATTTCGGGTTTCAATACTTTTAAGGCCATTTCTTCATCTAATTTCTTATCCCTAACTCTGTAGACTTCTCCCATACCCCCGGTTCCGAGTTCTTCGATGATTTCATATCTCTGGGCTAGTGCCTTCCCCTTGGTAAGGGTTTTTGCGGATNNAGTCGCACACTCTTTGCAGTATTTGGAATCGGAAGGATTATCAGTATCACATTCAGGACATTTAACCATCACGGCTTACTCTTTTAATTACTGACGAAAGAATATCAAATTCAAGGAAACAGAGTCAACATGGAGGAATATCCAATCAGTTCCCAAAAGGAAGGGATTAGCCGTTATATTCTATTAAACTTGAAGATATCATCAGACTCACTTGAACAACTCTATCAATAAAGTTATAAATTAATACTCAGATCTGAATTTTAAATCGGGGGAAACCCATGACACTAAAAAGACTGAACGGAGACCAGGCCCTGGCTTATGGGGCC
>WVZE01000013.1:0-154 GCA_011772645.1 Candidatus Aenigmatarchaeota archaeon
CCAGATGATCGAGAGGGCGGTGGAACTCGTGGAGGAGAAATACGGTTTCGCCCCCAAGAAAGAGGATGTTTTCATTGTGGGGGACGCAATCCCTGATATTCAGGGTGGGAAGGAGTTTGGTTGTAAAACGATCGCCGTCGCGACAGGCCTGGCC
>WVZE01000013.1:186-11013 GCA_011772645.1 Candidatus Aenigmatarchaeota archaeon
AATCCCTGGAAAATACGGAAGATGTCCTGAAGGCATTCGGGGATCAGATATAAATTTTCAATCCAATTCTTTTTCATGAGGAAAACGGGTGTTTCTGATCTGCCCTTACATGGAGGTAAATGCCCTCCCTGGTTATTCAAAAGGATGAAAAGGCTCGCAGGTTTGGTCAGCGAAGTCGTAATTTACGAATACGGGACAGATGAATTCCTGAAGAGGATAGCGAATCCCTTCTTCTTTCAGGCCTTTGGCTGCGTCCTGGGATTTGACTGGCATTCTTCAGGCGTCACGACAACTACACTGGGAGCCCTCAGGGAATCCCTCGATCCTGAGAAACACGGCCTGGCGATACTCGGAGGGAAGGGGAGCGTATCAAGGAAGACCCCAAACGAAATCGAGCGTATGAGCCAGATCTTTCCTCTTACAGAGAACGAAACCGATTATCTGAAATACTCCAGCAGGATGGCCGCGAAAGTCGACACTTCCGCTGTCCAGGATAGCTACCAGCTCTACCACCATAACTTCATCCTTTCAGAGAACGGGAACTGGTCTGTCATACAGCAGGGAATGAATCCTGAAAAGAAATACGCCCGACGTTACCATTGGTTGTCAGAGGATGTAAAAAGTTTCGTGGAAGAACCGCACACGGCGATATGCTGCGATTTTCGAAACCGCACGCTGAACATGGTTTCAAAAGAGAACAAGGATTCGCGGAAAGTCTCGGTGAATATTGTAAAGGACAGTCTTGGGGAGGTCAGGAAATACCTTATAATGGGGCGGCACCACTGGATAGATAAAAGGATTTTTTCTAAACTTCTGGATCTCAAGGAGTTCCAGCCAAGGGATTACGAGGAGATCCTCGCTTTCCGAGGGGTCGGCCCTAAAACCATCCGAGCCCTTGCTCTAACAAGCAAACTGATCTACGGGACCGAACTATCCTGGAAGGATCCCGTGAAGTTTTCGTTCGCCCGCGGAGGGAAGGACGGGACTCCGTTCCCTGTCGAAAGGAAAGCGTATGATGAAGGGAACGATATACTGAGGAATGCGATCGAGAACGCAAAGATGGGGAACAAGGAAAGGCTGGGAGCGATTCGCAGGCTGAAGAGTTTTGTTTAAACTTTTGGATAAACATAATTTTTTAAATCCCCCTTTTAATTTCAGTGTAAGGGGGGTTTTATGGATAAGAGATTTCTTGTATTAGCGGTTTTCTTAGTTATTGCAATTTGGATCTTCGTACCATTGGCTATAGCAAAACCAGGCGACAGGGGAGCAAAAGCATGTAACGACAAAACAGATAACGATGGTGATGGGTATACGGATTTCCCGGACGATCCTGGATGCAGTTCAAAGAATGACAGAAGTGAGTTGGATCCGAATGTCGAGTGTGATGATGGGATAGACAATGACGGTGATAACGATATAGATTACAACGACGGCGGCTGTACAGGACCTACAGATGACGACGAAACTAACTGTGGAGACGATGTGTGCGAAGGCGGAGAAGACTGCAACAATTGCGCGGCAGACTGCCTTGAGAGCGGACAGGTATGTTGCAATGGTGTCGCCTACTGGGGTGACTGCTGTGATGACAACGACTGTACTTCACCGGAAACCTGCGTAAACCACAACTGTCAGATAGCTGACAGCTGCTCAGACACGGACGGAGGTTACGTATTGACTGTACAAGGAACGGTGTCAGGATACGACAGCGGGTATCCGTACAGCTACACGGATTACTGCAATTCAACATATCTGACAGAATATTACTGTATCGGGGATCAGTGGTGGAACGATTTCGTAGATTGTTCAATGATGAACCATACAACCTGCTCTAATGGGGCATGTGTGTAAATTCCGATCAAGACAAAACCCACTTCTTTTTTTCTTTTTTACCTCCAATGAATTTTAAGTAGAGAAACCAATTTCTTTTAATGAAATTATTTGTTTTGGGCATAACCGGAAGGAGGGGCGCCGGTAAGGATACGGCAGCTGAATATTTTTCTAAGAAATACGGTTTCAGGGTCTTGACCTTCACTGATGATGTTCTTGCTCCCATGCTAAGGAGCATGGGTAAAAAGGTCACAAGGGAGAATCTGATAGACCTGGGAATGGACATGAGAGAAACATTTGACAGCAAGGCTGTGCTTGCTGCTGCCCTTTGCGAAAGGATAGGGTGGAGAGGGCTGTGGGCTATAAGCGGGGTGAGGTTCCCGGAAGAGGTCAGGTATTTCAGATCCAATTTCGGAAATAATTTCAGGCTCATATCAGTTGAATGCTCTGCAAAGAAGAGGTATGACCGGCTGAGAAGGAGAGGAACGAAGGGTGAAGGGAGGATGAGTTACCAGGAATTCATGAAGATCGAGAAGAGGCCTACCGAGAAACCGATCGATAAAACAATGAAGATGGCAAAATTCAGACTGGACAACAATAAGACCAGAAATGATCTCTACAGGCAGATTGAAAGAATCTACGAAAAGTTTAAGTTGGAATGAACTTGTTCTCGTAAAGTTTAATAAATAAAAGGTCCTTATCCATATAATAGGAAACTAGCGATTGACGCATACGAATTATGCGTCCTTCGAGATCTCGCCTCGGTAGCTCAGCTGGCAGTTTCGAAAGAAACAGACTTGTCTGTTTCGGCCTGCAACAGAGCGATCGGCTTGTATCGGTATTATGAGACCGGATCGGTCGATGACTTAAAATCATAAGATACCGATAGGTCGGGGGTTCGACTCCCTCCCGAGGCTTCAGACTTTCTTGATCCTTTTAAATAGAAAAGTCGTACATTGAAATATGTGGATTTTAATCGCGATTGGGATATTGGCAGTAATTATAGGGCTTGTTGGAATTTATGCAATGCGAAGGGGCAAAACACCTTTAGAGCCAATGTCTACTGGGATGGTGGCAGGTGGCATTGCTGGAGTTGTAGTTGGAATTCTGCTGGTTGAGTTTGCAGGTTTCGAATATCCCTTTCCCTTTATACTCTGGTTGCTGGGAATGGCCGCAGGGCAAATAATCGGGTTAATCTATAAGAAGACTAAATAAAACTTTTGGCCATAAAAATATGTGCCATGCTCTCCTGGGGCTCTATTTTAAATAGCAAAGACAAATATATCTATAGATTAAATGATAAAGAGAAGAATATATCATGCTTTTGTCTTGGTCATCATTCTTCTGGGAGCAGGCACGTTCTATTACACTTACGCGGAAGGCTGGTCATACGTCGATTCTTTCTATTTCTCAACCATGACGCTCACTACGATAGGATACGGTGATCTTGCGCCCACGAATCCCGGCAGCAAAATATTCACCTCGATCTACGCGCTCTTTGGGATAGGAATAATGCTGTACATACTTAGCTCTGTAATAGGGATTTTCATTTTAAAGCAGGAGCAGTTTTTCGGCAGGATATTTCTCCCGCTACACAAAATAAGGCACCACGAAAAGGAGATCAAGAAGGAGAAGAAGATCAACGTGGAACAGGAAAGGGAAATCAAGACGCACGAGAAGAGGATCAAGAAACAGGAGAAGGAGATTGACAGACTGAAAAAGGAAATCAAGAAAAAGAAATAAAGTTATTAAACTCCGGGACAATTTTTAATCGAGGTCTTGTTATGGAGAAAGAACCTACCAGGTGCCCGAGATGTGGTGCTCAGCTTGATCAGAGCGGCAGATGTCCTCAATGCGAGCACACGCCCCCGATTGATCGGCCACCTGTTTTATGAGAAATAAATCGCCAGTATCCAGAGATAGAACGGGACTATTATAACTGTGAATACTATCCCCAACACAAGTAATATCATCGCCATCTCGTTGTGTTTATGCCTGGTTAATCTCCAGGCCAGAAGCCCTCCTGCGGCGCCGAGGAATATGGGAACAAAGGTCCACCAGAGGGAGACAGGTTTTCTCTCCCTGTCCTCTTCTTCATTCATAGTAGAATAATTGTTTTCAGGTCTTAAAAGTTTTATAGCACCCCTTCAAAACAATATTATGATCGTTCTCGGCAGGGACGGATTTTCGGAGAAGCTGGCAAAGAAAATGCACGCGAAATTCGTCAGAATCGAATCGAAAATATTCCCGGACGGTGAGAGTTATTTCAGGATCTCCGAGCCGGAAAGGGTTAAAGGGGAGAAGGTGATACTCGTTGTAAGAGGTGAAAGCTCGAAACTCGATCAGAACAGGATGTTAACTGAATCCCTCCTGATCCTGGATAAACTTAAAGAACTGAGAGCGAAAAAAACGTGTTTGCTTCTTCCCTACATTCCTTATGCACGCCAGGACAAGGAATTCCTGAAAGGGGAGACGATCTCAATAAAGACCTTTCGGAGCATCCTGAAAGAGAAATGTGATCTCCTTGTGAATGTAACAAGCCACGACTTTCGTAAGGAGGGTTGGATTGACAGGAAAACATACGTCATGGATGCAACTGATTCGATTGCGGAGTTTCTGAAATCGAAAAAATTCAAGGATCCCGTATTCGTGGCTCCTGACATGGGGGTGAATGAAAGTGTAGAGAAGCTTGCGAAATCGTTAGGAGGGAATTCTTTAGGTTTCAAAAAAGAAAGGGATAGAAAAACAGGCAAGATCAGGACATCAGGGAAGATCCCAAACCTTCGGGGAAAGGAGCTGGTGATATACGATGATATGGTCTCTACAGGAGGGACGATCCATAACGCCCTGAAACTGGCGAAAAAAACAGGGGCAGGGAAAATTATTTGTGTCACGATCCATATGATCTCGGTCTTGAATAAAAAGCACGGGAAGAACTCAATCGATCTGATAAGGGACGAATGTGACGAATTCCTTGCGACGGACACGATCGAATCGGAAGTTAGCAGGATCTCTGTGATCCCGGACCTGGCAAAAACTCTTTTAAAAATTTTTTGATAAGAATGGTTTAAATTTCTTTCCGGGAAGAATAAATATGACAGTCGTTCTTGGTAAGTACGGGGACGGTTTCTGCAAGGCTTTTTTCAGGCAGTTGAGGAAATATCGTGAAGGTCTGAAGTACGGGGAATTTCTGGAGAGGAATTTTATCGGTGGTGAGTCCGTTCTCAGGCTTATAGATGGAAAAGATGAAAAAAGAGAGGATTTCTTCACCAACCCGAAAGATCTAAGAAAGGTGATAAAAAAGGATGGAGAAGTGATAGTGGTTTATAGGGGAAAGAGCGGAGTCAACTGGAAACCAGGTGGTATCGTACTGAATCTTCTTGGTCTGGGTGCATATCTGAAAAAACAACTGTACGGCCTAGGAGTAGAAAAATTGTACCTTTTCGAGCCCAATGAACCTTTCGAAAAGCAGGACAAATCCGAGTACATGACCAAAAAAAGAAAGGAGGTAATAACTGGAGAGCCGTGCAGTATTGATGATATAAGGGAGCTGATGAAACTGTATTTTGGTAAAATCGTTACCACGTGTGCGCACGATTCGAGAGGGAAAGAGGGATGGATAGTTAAGAAATGTAAGAAAGGCGAACGTTGGAATCCCATAACACATTGGGAGGAACTTCCAAAGGAAGAACAGGAAAAACTCGAAACTTTGGCTGACTGGACTAATTTCCTCTACAACATTGATGCTTCAGATATAATGGAGGCCTATATTCAGGATGTTGTTGACAGGTTCCCAGGAACATACGTGATAAACCNNATGGGGGACATATGGAAAAGGAAAGGGCTCTAGCGAGTGAAGGACAGGGCGAATTGGAATACCATAATGTTCTCGATCTTGACCTAAGGAAAGCAAGCGTTCTGATACCTGATGATCTTATAATGAGCGGGCGGACCATGGGAAACACAGTGGATAAGGTGATAGATAAAGGGGCAGAACACGTAAGATGCGTAGGCTGGCATGGTCAATTTCATTATCTTCCCGAGCTAGGAACTGATTCGCTTGCTATGCTGCAGGAAAAGAGAACGAAGTCTGAATATGGCCTGACCAAGGTAAGGGTTCACGCAAGCAATTCTGTTGACAACCCCGCATTCCATCCTCCGTTGGATATATTACCCAGAGGGGTTGAGGTCTGCCATAGGGTTTTAAGGTAATTAAATTTCTAGATCAAGAAATCTTTCATCCGTAGGGTATTCTCCTGTTATCAGGTATTTTTTTATGCCCTTTATGTTGAGCTTTTCCAGACCCAGGCTTTTCATTGTTCTAGCCTTTTTGAAGATATCTCTCTTTCGTCCTCTGCGAATAAGCACGTGTGCAATTTGGATAAATGCTCCGGTAGTTGCATATTCAGTTCCTGCCTTCTTCGCCAACTCCACCATAGGGACAAGACTGCAGGGAACTTCTTCGGTCAGTTGTCTCACGTTAATAGAAGTTGGTGCAAATAGATTCGCATAAGCATCAGTATTCTTGAATGCTTCATGTAAAGTTGCTCCTTCCGAACCATACTCCCTTTCCAGCCACATTATTGCAGGTTCAACATGTATGCGTAATTTATTGGCCAGTTCAATTCTCTCATCATCAACTTCTTCAAGCAAACCGCTCAGTGTGGGGTTCAGTCCTTCCACATAAAATTTTAATACCTTCCCATCTGATATGTCCTTGGCGTTAAGTATCATTATAGGAACATGGAAAACTCCACCAACGTTTCCCAGGCTTGTATGAAGCACGTTCATCACTCTTCCGTCATCTAAATAGCAATTGAACTGGCGAAAAATCTTTTTAACCGGTCCAATAATCTTCTCTGCATCCTTTGAAGGAATCGTGGCAAAGTTTATTCTATTTTTCACTCCGTGTATCTTGACTGTTTTAGGATCATGTATCTCATCAACTCTGCATGCAAATAATGAAGTGTCGGCTTCTCCAATTATGACCTTAGGCACCTTTCCGTTTTTGTAATGTCTTTCGACTTCGTTTCTGAATTCCAGGGCCCCAAGCATTCTTCCTGGGTTGAGCAGAACTGTTTGATCGTCTCTTAAGTAGGGTACAATTTTTCTTGCCATGTGCTTATGGCCCCTTGCGGTAGTGGTGACCATTATAATATCAGGGTCACCTTCGAATGCTTCTTCTATATATTTCCCAGAAGAGATTTTGTTAAGTTCAACCACGCCTCCTTTCAACCCCTCGCTTTTCAACATTTTCAACCTTTCTCTCTCCTTTACCGGTTTAAAATTGATACGTTTATCCGTCTTAGGATACAACTTTCCCTCGATGTTAGGATCAAATGCTATAATTAACTCACTATCCTCTTCGAGATCAGATGTTCTCTCAAGACTTCTGTTGTAAAGGTTAACCTGGTATCCCAATGAGGCTGTTTTTGCAGCGTATGCCTTTCCCAGGCTGCCTGCCCCCAGAATCAATACGTCTGCTTTTTCGGCCATAGCAGTTAGTATATGGCCATAAAACTTAAATTTATAACTATTCAGTGAATATAAAAAATTTAGAATTATTTCCCGTGTTTCATGAACTGCGCAAGCAGGGCTTCCAGCTGTATTTCCGGGGACCCGCCCTGGTTCATTCTGTATTCAAATTCCCCGATCTGCTCAACAAGCCTGATCTTTTTGTCCTCCTGGATCTTGAGGTTGAAAACCTCCTTGTGTATCCCCTTTATAATGTCTTCTCCTGAAAGACCCTGTGTAATCAGGAGATCGAATAATTTCTTCCTCGCATCCGAGAACTTCCCTTTCAGAGCGAAATCCATCATTTCCTTGATATCCTCGGGTTTTGATTGGGCAGCGGCCTCATAGATCGTTTCCTTCCTCACTTTCCCTAGGGCCGAACTTGCCTGTAAAAGGTTCGCTGCCTGTCTTAGATCGCCTTCTGATATCTCGTATATCGCCTTGGTTGCGTCTTTTGACACGTTCAGTTTCTCTCCTTTGGCGATCCTCTTTACGTATTCATCCACGTTCTCCTCGTTCATTCTCTTGAACCGGAAAACAGATGTTCTCGACTGGATCGGTTCGATTATCTTGCTCGAGTAATTACAGGAGAGAATGAATCTACACGTGTTCGAAAAACGTTCGATCGTTCTCCTCAGGGCCTGCTGAGCTTCAGGCGTGAGAGCGTCGGATTCGTCCAGGAAGATGATCTTGAAATCCGCTCCTATAGGCCTTACGCGCGCGAAATCCTTGATTCTTCCCCGAACGATGTTAATCCCTCTCTCGTCCGAAGCGTTCATCTCCTGGAAATTGGTTCTCCATTCCTTTCCGAAGAATTCGTAGGCTAAACATAAAGCAACCGTGGTTTTTCCAACCCCTGCCGGCCCTGCGAAGAGCATGTGGGGGATAGATCCCTTCTTGACCCAGGCCTCGAGCCTGGAAACTATGTGTTTTTGGTTGACCACTTCTTTTAACGTTTTTGGCCGGTACTTCTCGGTCCAGATTTCGAGTTTCATACGTATCTAATGGTTTGGTTATTTTTAAGGTTTACCTTTAAATCAAAAATTTAAACCCACCAAACCAACAATTAACTATGATAATCGCGATTAGCGGAACGCCTGCAACAGGTAAAACCGAGGTTGCGAAGGCCCTGGCGAAGAGGATGGGTTGGTGGTATCTTTCTCTGAACGAGCTCGCCGAGGAAGAGGATCTCTACAAGGGCTATGATAAAGAACGGATGTGCAAGATAGTGGATTTAGATCGCATGAGGGAGGAAGTCCACATACTGGGGATCTCGCATAAGAACATGATTCTTGATGCTCACTATTCACATGAAATGCCATGCGATGTTGTTATTGTTTTGAGAACAGAGCTGGGAGAACTGCGAAAACGCATGGGAGAGAAGAAATGGAAGAAGGGGAAGATCAAGGAGAACCTCTCGGCGGAAGCGATGGATATCTGTAAACAAGAGGCGTTGGAACTGAATAAGAACACGTATGAATTCGACACCACAAAGAAAACGCCTGAACAGATTGCCAAGGAAATAGAGGAGGTTATAAAGAGCGAGAGTTTCATTTTCCGTGATCTCAAGGTTCCGCAAACAGAGGACATAACGATCGAGTTGAGAAGGGTTTACGGAACTCTGATGAAGGGGACCTGGAAGGAGATAGTCGATAAGGTGAAAAAGGAAACGAGAGGGAAGAAAGATTTTATAATAACAGTCGGTGACGTCACGAGCTATAATTTTATAGAGAATGGTTTATCCCCCGATCTGATAATAATAGACGGAAAGGAGCGAAGGAAAAGATTTGGTAAGAAGATAGCTTTCAGGCATCCTCAGATAAAGGTGAAGAATCCTCCCGGTCACATAGGTGTTGAGTTATGGAGGTCTGTTGAAGATTCTCTGAAAGACCTGAAAAGGGGGAGGAGAAAGATATTTGTGGATGGGGAGGAGGATCTCTCCGTGATTCCCTGCGTAATGCATTCGCCACTGGGAACTAACATATTCTACGGGCACTTCGAAAAAGGCCTGATATGGATGAAGGTGAACGAGAAAGTAAAGGGGCAGATCAAAGGACTTATAGAAACCATCGTTTTCCTTCAGTAGCTACTTCCTAACGACTTTCTTTCCCCTCTCTTCTGGTTCAACTCTTATTGTTCCTTCTGCGAATCTTTTGTAAAGCTCTCCGCCCTTAAACAGCTTGTCAAGGAATATCGCGAGCGCCGCTATTTCGCTGTGCGGCTGATTCGTTATAGAGATGTTCCAGTCCGCCAGTTTATAGATTTCCGGCGGGACCTTTTCGCCTCCTATCACTATTAGCAGATCATCTTTCGATTTTTCTATATCCTCTATTTTCTCCTGTATGGGCATTCCGTAGACAGTTAAATGAACGACCTTTCCCTTCCATTTCTTAATGAACTTCTTCCAATCCTTTTCATAAGACACCCTGAACTTTCCGCCCCAGGTTTTGGCAACCTCTTCCACGCTGTCCAGAAGGGACTGATCCTTTTCGCCTGAATAAACAATGCCGTTCGCACCGAAGGCGCGCGAGACCAGGCCGCAGTGTGTTGAAATCCTCTGATCCCTGGAAATTCTATGTCCCAAACGGAGAATGAATATTTTCATAAATCCATCACTTCTCAAGCTCTATGCCGAGGGACTGTGCCATCCTTTGGCAGTTCTTTACCACATCTTCAAGTTCGCTCTTTATTTTTTTCATTACCTCTCCGTTTTGCTTTATTTCTTCCAGATCGTTTTCTTTCATCCACTGGAGCATCTCGAGCAATTCACTGGCTTCAACAGAAATAGCGATCGCCAGATCCTTGGGGGCCTCAAACTCCTCCCAATCGCGCTTGCGTTTGAAATGTCTAACCTTTTCCTTCAGCTTATCAAAATCCAGGTATTGTTCGCTCTCGAATTCTTCAGGCATAATGATTTTGTAGCGGGAGAGTTTAAAAATTTTTAAACCATTAATTCAATCTGTTAACTATGTTAGTGAAAAACCTCGCTCCCTACGAAACGATAGAAGGGAAATTCATCGTGAAGTTCAAGAAGCCTGTCCAGCCTTATGCGAAGGGCTATTCATTCCAGCTGAGGATCGGGGATAAAACAGGCGAGATCATGCTGAGGTACTGGGGATCGGACAAAAAAGATGAAATTGATAAGCTCTACGATTCTATAAAGAGTGGGGATGTCCTGTATATCCAGGGGGAAACCACGATCTTCAACAACCGCGTCGCGATCAACATAAACCCTCCCGGAGGAAAGATAAAGGTCCTCACAAAGGATGAGTACAAGCTCTTTGAATTCCTTCCGCAGAGCGATAAGGATACGAAGGAGATGTACAAGGAATTGCTGACAACGGCTGATTCAGTCAAGAACACCCACATGAAAGAGCTATTGTATTCCTTTGTCAAGGACCCCGTCTTCTCAGAGAAATTCACAAAACACCCGGCAGCGATGTACAAGCATCACGGGTGGCTGGGAGGATTGCTGGAACATACACT
>WVZE01000042.1:0-1649 GCA_011772645.1 Candidatus Aenigmatarchaeota archaeon
GATCCCCTGTTGCTATGTGGGGTATTCCAAGTATCACGGATATCCTGGAAGCATATGTCCCCTTCCCGACCCCTGGAGCCCCTAAGAATACAATTCTCATAAAATCACTTTATCTAATCTTTATCGTAAAGTGGATATAAATATTTTGAATCACCCCACAAACACAGGTCTCTTTGTGACCAGTTTCGGAAGAGGGAGGCTTTTGAAAGGTCTACCCCCGATTTCCTTTTTGATCATGTTCACGAACGAAGTTTTCGATAATCTTTTGACCTTTCCGGTTTCCCTGAAGCGGACAGCGAGCTTCTTGTCCTTCAGTTCCTTCTCTCCCACAACGACAGCGAAGGGAATCCACTCAACCTCGGAATCCCTTATCTTTTTCTGCACGCTCTCGTTCCGATCATCCACATCCACCCTTATGTTCTCCCCCGAAACCTCCTCAGCGATCCTTTCGGTCGCCTTCATGAATTTCTCTGAAACAGGGATGAACCTCACTTGGATAGGAGACAACCACAGGGGAAGGATCGGATTTAGCCCCTTCTCCGAGTCCTTGTGCGCCTTCTCCAGGAGCGCGTACATCATTCTTTCTATCGCTCCAGAAGGTGAAAGGTGAAGGATTATCGGATATTTGTGCTTGTTGTCCCTGTCCATGTACGTTATTCCATAACGTTTCGAATTCTCCACATCTATCTGATCGGTTGTGAGCGCCGCGGCCTTGCCCAGGCAGTCAACAAAGTTGAGATCGTACTTGAAAATGAAATAGAAAAATTGTTTATCCCACATTTCAAGAAGAACGGGCTTTCCTATCTTCTTTACAATGGATTTGAGGAAACTCCTGTTCTTCTGGTAGAAATCCTTCACCATCCTGAGCGCGCACTCAAGATCTGTTTTTGCCGGGAGCCCCGAACCTTTGAGTATGTCCTTCGCGAGGTCAAGCCTAACGAGCAGCTCCCTCTTCGCCTCCTCAACATCCCTACAGAAGGCATGACAGTCCGGCATGGTGAACGATCTCAGCCTCCTCAACCCGGCGAGCTCCCCTCTCTGCTCCACCCTGAATGAATACCTCGTCATCTCGTATATCCTCAGAGGTAGGTTTCTATACGAAATATTCGCCTCGTGTAAAGCGAGAAACTGACCGAAGCAGGCGGAAAAGCGAAGGAACACCCTCTTGTTCGGGGTCTCAACCGTGTACTGCCTTGCAGGGAATCTGTTGATGTAGTCTTTTAAGGCGGGATGCTCGCAATCGTACATGATGGGGGTCTCAACTTCCATCGCCCCGTAATCGATCGTTTTTCTCGTGACGAGATCTTCCAGGAGGGATTTCACGAGCCTCCCCTTGGGAAGGAACCTGAAGTTCCCGGGATCACTCCCCCCCTCATAATCAACCAGTTCGAGCCTCTTCATGAGCGGTATGTGCGGGGGTTCTTTCTCCACCTTCCTTGACTTCGCCATCTCATATACAGCGAACCTCTCAAGGTTCGGATGTTTGGAGAAATCAAAACCCTTCACCTTTCCTCCCTCAACCCTCAGCTTGTGGAGTTTTCCCTTGGTATCCATGATATGCCAATCCGATTTCAGTTTCTCTTCCCTTTCCACTGCCTCCGAAACCCCCTCCCTTTCGGATGTGATCTCCCTTGAGAGCTCGGATAGGG
>WVZE01000042.1:1692-3475 GCA_011772645.1 Candidatus Aenigmatarchaeota archaeon
TTCACGGATATCTGGAAACGCTTGTAGTAACCGAAGGGAGCGCGGTAGACCTTGATCTTCCTCTTCTTAAGCGCGTTCTCTATCCCCTTCAAGACCTTCAAAGCACCCGAGGGGGAAGAAGGATTCGTGGACAAGTGAACGTAGGGATAGATAACGACATTCTTCGCCTTAACCTCCCTCATAACATTCGCTATTTCCCTGGAGGTTTTCTCTATTATTGTTTTTTCCTTCCCCTCATCCGTTTTCTCAACAGCGGAAAAAACGACCAACACATCCTTAACATTGCTAACCCTTTTCTCAACCTTCTCTGCCTGCTTGATCGCCTTCTTTTTAGGTTCCCACTCTATGAAGTCCGAATGAAGCAAAAGGATTTTCATTTAAATCCNNTTTTGTCTCCATTATTAATTAAACTCACGGCTGGCCGGTTGTTCGAGAAAAGCAGCCCGGCCTAGACCAAGAGCTAACGAGATGTGGTAGTCGTGGTCGTAAAGCCGGAGTTCATAAATGTTAATTGTTCGAAAGAGCTTAAATTCGTCTCGAACATCACAAAACCCACATCGTAATCGCTCTTCTTCTTGTATTCGCCCTCACTCGAATACTCGCTCTCCACGTGATAATCCGAGAGCGAAACGCTCTCCACTTTCTCTTTCTTGTATTTGCCTTCCTTTGCCGCCTCTTCTATAATAGTTTCTTTCTTGATCTCCACCTTGAAATCCTCATAAGCATGTGGTATATAGGCAGGTTCACCACTACTTGTTGCAAACCTCCATGCTTCTTCACGTGTGTTTATATCAACTTTGTAGAGATGACAGTCCCATGAACCCAAAAATACGAAGTGGCCCCATTGTACAGCACAGGTTGCAACCATGCCACCCGTCTTGAACCTCCATGCTTCCTTCCCGGTTTTGGTATCGAGAACATACAAATTCCCATCTTCCGATCCGAAGTAAACCTTTGAATCATGAACCAACGGGAGCTCATCTATAACCCCTTCCCCCTGTGTCCTGAACCTCCATATCTCCTTCCCTGTTTCCGCCTCTATTGCATAGAAAATCCCGTCCCTTGCCCCGTAATAGAGAACACCTTCGTGGACAGCAGGACACGTTCCATTCCCGTACTTACCTGTCCTGAACCTCCATATCTCCTTCCCTGTTTCCATATCGGCTGCGTAAAGATTGTTATCGAAAGATGTAAAAAAAACCATGTTTTTGTAAAAGGGTATAGGGGCGGAATTGGCAACTTCTCCACCTGTCCTGAACCTCCATACCTCCTCGCCTGTTTTCGCGTCCAAACAGTAAAGATTTCCATCGAAAGAACCTATGAAAACTCTCGAATCCTTTACTGAGGGGCTTGAAACTATCTCCCCTCCTGTCTTAAACCTCCAGATGGGTGAACCAGAATCACTCGAAAGTGCATAGACATAGCCATCGCTTGAGCCAAAGAAAACCATCCCTTCCCACGTGCATGGAGAAGATTCTATCTCCCCTCCTGTCTTGAACTTCCAGGACAGTTTCCCTGAATTTATATCTATGGCATAAAGATAACCATCAAATACACCGACGTAAAGATTGTTTCCATAAATAATGGGTGAGGAATCAAGTACAATTCCACCTGTTTTAAATCTCCAAAATTCCTTCCCTGTATTGCAGTCGGCACAATAAACATAATGATCCATGGCAGCAAAGTATACCCTATTATCGTGAATAACAGGTCGAGCACACACGCTACCGCCACTCCCAACCTTCCACATTCTCTCGAATTTCCTCACTTTCTTGACTTCAAC
>WVZE01000042.1:3522-3773 GCA_011772645.1 Candidatus Aenigmatarchaeota archaeon
CTTCGAAATCAAACCCGAAATCCATAGTTAAAAATCCGGGATAAGCTTTAAAAATTTTTCAGGAAGGAGTAAACACATTCAGGAAGCTTTCTTGAATATCCTCCCTCAAGGACAGCGAATTTCGGGACGCTGATCTCGGAAATCATTTTCGCGATTTTCGCATACGTCCCTGTTTCCAGTTTCAGGTTCGCGAGCGGATCCTCCCCGAACGTGTCGAAGCCGGCTGAAACCGCGAGCAGATCGGGTTTGAA
>WVZE01000036.1 GCA_011772645.1 Candidatus Aenigmatarchaeota archaeon
CTTTGAACACCGTGTACTGGCTGAGCTCTCTTCCGAAACCGAAAGGGCCGATCGCCTGCAATTTATCCGCATCGAATACGACTTTCGCCTCTATCGTTCTCGCCTTGTGTACACTTGCAGCATCATGGCATTCGATCGCGTGACAGACTTTCTCTATGAAGTCGCCTTTAAAACCTAGTCTCCCCAGGAACGGCTTCGCCATGTTCGCTCCTATATCTCCGTGCACTTCCTCGTTCTTTGCCTTCCCTATGTCGTGCAGCCAGGCAGCGACCTCGCAAACATCCCTGTCTGCTCCTTCTCCCTCTGCGAGCAATTTCGCTAGTTTAACAGTTCTCTCTATGTGTTCAAAATCGTGGTTGTAATCCAAACCCTCGCTATTCTTCCTGGCAAACTCCTTTATTTCGTTGAGCTGTGATCTTGAAATCATATTCATCATGATTAATTTGTTTCTGCTATTAAAATTATTCCTCCCCGTAATCCTTCTTGGTCGCGTACGCTGTCTCGGAGGCGTATTCGTTCTTGACAGAATATTCGTCTTCTGAAAATTTGCTTCCGAGGTCAAAAACGTATTTCTCCTCTTGCTCTTCCTCCTCTCCCGTTTTCTTGACGACCATTTCAAATACTTTGTATGGGGGGTCGACTTTGCAGATTGTTTTATCACTGGTGGCGAACCTCCAGATTTCCTTTCCTTTAAGATCTATGCAATAAAAATGGCAGTCCCAAGAGCCGAAATAAAGTTTGTTTTCGTATCCTGTTGGAGGATTCCAGGTAGGGCCACCGGTTTTAAAATTCCAGATATTCTTCCCGTTTTCCATTTTCAGGCAATAAATGTTGCCGTCCTCCGAGCCGAAATAAATCCTCCCTTTTTGGATGAGAACACCCAAACCTACGGGTCCTCCTGTTCTAAAACGCCATATCTCTTTTCCTTCCAGAGATAAAGAGTAAAGTACGCCGTCCCTGGATGCGTGAAAGACATGTTTCCCATGGACAACGGGCGCGAAACAGTTTCCGTATTTTCCTGTGCCAAATCTCCAAGTTTCCTGGCCCGTTTCAGCGTTCAGCGAATAAACCTTGTTGTCCATTGAAGCAAAATATATCCTTCCATTGTAAACCTTGCTGGGCATTTCGCATTGTATTTCATCCCCTGCTTTGAATTTCCAAATTTCCTTACCGGTTTCCCAATCTAAGCAGTAAGCGTTTCCGTCTAACGAAGCGAAATATATCTTGCCGTTGTTCTCGCTAGGCGAATAATATATCCCCTTACCTGTCCTGAATCTCCATATATCCTTACCCGTGGAAGCATCAACGCAATAAAGGTTTCCATCAAGTGAAACGAAATAAACCCTATCGTTATAATACAGTGCTTTGACTGTAATCCCCTTTCCTGCTTTGAATTTCCAAATCCTTTTTCCGGTTTTTGCGTTAAGAGCGTACATGGAACCGTTTAGGTTTCCCGCGTAAACTGTGTCACCATGAACCTCTGGTGAATTCCCAGCCATGATGCCATCCGTCTTGAATCTCCAAACAACTTCGCCGTTTTTGCAGTTCAGGGCATAAATGTAAGTGTCTGCTGACTGAAAGTATACAATCCCGTCTTTCACTTCGGCTACCGAAAGTATGCTTCCGCCCGATCCTACACTCAGAAGTCTGTTTATGCAACTTCCCGTTTTTTTAACTTCAAAATCCTCGAGTTCCAGATCGAAACCAGAGAATCCAGATTCTCCCAAATCCATATTAATTAAACAATAAAAAACAATATATAATATAGATAATCTGAGGGTATTGGTATGGCTGTTTGTGATTACACGTATGATGAGGAGGCAAGGAGACTGAGAATCGATTGCATGGGGTGCGTATACGGGGCCTCGATCGAGGATTACGACATCTGCATGGCGATGGTTATTGACAAGCTCCTCACCCTGAAAAACGTGAATTCGATCGTGCTTGCGAAGGAGAGGGAGTACGAATATTCAGGGGAGCAGGTAAAGGTCCTGATGGAGATAGCGAAGATAATAGAGGACGTGATCAGGGAGAAGCTCATCTCCTATTCTAAACTGAGGCCCGATATTTGCGGCAAGTGTTATCCTGATTTCAGCCAGAGATTGCAGTATATAACGATCAACCTCCTCCGAAGGGATCCGATAGGGGCGTACGTGGAACTCACAAGGGAGGGGAGAAATCTCAAAATAAAAATGCAGAGGAGAACGAAGTGTTATTCCTGTTACAAACACTACCTGGAGAACATCATTTCCCCTCTTAAGAAAAGGTTTGAGGCAACGGAAATAGTAAAATTCGCAAAGCCTCACCTTTCGGGCTATCACATCGGGACGAGAGAAATTTACAGGCAGCTTTTCAGCCCGAGCGTCCGTCCGAACTTCATGTTAACCAGGTATATGATCACTCCCCCGGAGAAGGGGAAGGTGGTGGACAGATATAAGGTTAATGACATACAGGTGGAGATATACAAGCTTCCCCACAAGGCAAGCTATTTCTATCACATCGCTCCCCCGGAGTTCGACCTGTCCGAGGAGAAATACGCAGTCCTCGATGCCGCGAGGAGATACATGGCGACTCATCGTCCGAGGACAGCGGAGTTCGTGAGATCGGAGAAGGTGAGAGACGTCTTTTACAACATAGGTAGGGACATGATAAGGGAGGTGGCGGACAAGCTGGGAGTTTACATGCCCTCCAAAGACCTCGAACAGCTGGCGAACATCCTCACCAGGTATACCGCAGGGCTGGGGATCCTGGAGATACTCTTGGCGGATGAAAAGATCCAGGATGTCTACATCAACTCGCCCATAGAGAGCCAGCCCGTCCTTGTTTTCCACCAGGATTTTGAGGAGTGCAGGACAAACCTGATCCCCACGAGGGAGGACGCGGAATCCTGGGCCACCCGTCTGAGAATACATTCAGGGAGGCCCCTGGATGAGGCGAATCCCGTCCTTGACACCGATGTCGGGGTTCCGGGAGGGAAGGCGAGGTTCGCAGTGATAACCAGGGGATTGTCCCCGCACGGTTTCGGGTTCGCGATAAGGAGGCACAGGGACAGTCCGTGGACTCTTCCCCTTTTCATCAAGGTCAAGATGATGGACCCGCTGGCAGCCGGTCTACTCTCCTTCCTGATAGACGGGAGCGTGAGCATACTCGTGGCGGGAGGAAGGGGATCAGGAAAAACGAGCGTTCTCGGTTCCCTCATGCTGGAGATACTCCCGAAAACGAGGATCGTAACGATCGAGGACACCCTGGAACTTCCGGTGGATCAGCTGAGGGATCTGAATTACAACGTTGAATCCCTGAAATCGAGATCCGTTATAACGCGGATAGAATCGGAGATGCCGGCGGATGAGGCGCTGAGAACAGCGTTAAGGCTAGGGGATTCCGCCCTGATCTTGGGGGAGGTGAGATCTGTCGAGGCAAAGGCTCTGTACGAGGCGATGAGGATAGGGGCGCTATCGAACGTGGTGGCGGGAACGATACACGGGGAGTCCGCGTACGGGGTGTACGACAGGGTTGTAAACGACCTGGGCGTGCCCCCGACGAGTTTCAAGGCAACCGATATCATACCTATATGCAAATCCCTTCGCTCCGCGGACGGTCTACACCGGTTCAGGAGGCTGACAGAGATAACCGAGGTCCGGAAACACTGGGAAACCAATCCCACGAAGGAGGGGGGTTTCATCAATCTTATGGAGTATTCCGGAAAGGAGGACAGGATGAAGCCCACGGACACGCTGGTGAACGCGGAGTCCGAGGTGATCAACAGGATAGCCTCCTATGTCAAGGAGTGGTCCGGGAACTGGGACGCGGTATGGGAGAACATAAAGCTCCGGGCTAAGATAAAGGAAACGCTAGTTAAGCTTTCTGATCAGCTGAAAATGCCTGAACTCCTGGAGTCTGGATGGGTGACGAGATCGAATTCTGAATACCACCTGATCACCGAGAGGATGAGAAGCGAGACAGGGGCGGCAGAATCCGGCAAGGTTTACAGGGAATGGGAGACCTGGCTAAAGAACAGGATCAAAAAAGCCAAGTAATTGAATCCTTTTTATCGGGGAAAGAACAATTAATAAACATGGTGAGTTTTTTCAGAAAAAAGAAGGAGAAAGAGGAGAAACCTGATGATTTTATAAAAAGTTACGGAAAACTCCGGATGCCACCGAGCGAGACCAGGCCGAGCATAGTCTCCAGGGAATACAAGATTTTCAAGAAAAGGGAAGAAAAACGCCTGGGCTGGTTCGAATTTCTGGCGAAAATTTCCGGGAAAATACTGCAGGCGAACCCTGACGAGAACACAAAGAGGGAGATGGAGAACGCGATATCCTTCACCGGTCTGAGGGTCACGCCCCAGGATGTTATGGCGCTGGTTATACTTGACATAATATTTTTTGTGGGCCTTTCCGTGATCCTTCTGTTTTCCGGTTCTGTTCCTCTCGTTGTTTCCCTCTTTCTGGCTGCCTTCGGGATAGGTCTCTCTTACTACTTCCTCAGGTATCCCCTGAATCTTCTGAAATCCTACAGGATAAAGGCTTCCTCCCAGGTTGTCCTTGCCGTGCTCTACATGGTTGTTTCGATGAGGATTTCCCCGAACCTGGAGCAGGCGTTGAGATTCGCTTCCGCGAACGTTTCGGGCCCGCTAGCCTGGGACATGAGAAGACTCATATGGGACATCGAGATGAGGAAGTATTATTCCGCTTCCCACGCCCTCACCGATTACATCGCGAAGTGGAAATCGGAGAACGAGGAATTCGCAGAGGCCCTCAGGCTCATAAGGGATTCGCAGACACACCCAGGAAGGCGTTCTGAGGCGATCCTGAACGAGGCCCTTGACGTGATACTTGAGGGGACGAAGACCAGGATGAAACATTACGCGCAGGAACTCAGCATGCCCGTTACGATTATCCACATGATGGGGATAATCCTTCCGGTTATAGGGTCCATAATGGCTCCGTTGGCGGCGGTGTTCCTGGCGGAGATGGTAAGGATGGAGTACTTCATCATAGGATACGATGTTGTTCTGCCGGTGTTCCTGATATGGTTCATAAATTCCATCCTGAAGAGGAGGCCCACCACCTTCTCCCAGGTGGACACTTCCAGACATCCCGATCTACCCCCTAAGGGGAATCTACTTATCAGGAGGGGGAAAACAAGGGTGATGATTCCCGTGCTGCCGATATCTATAGCGATAGGCTTGCTTTTCATAATGCCGTCCGTTTATTTTTTCGCTGAAAACCCCGAGATAATATTCCCTCCGGAAGGCAGCTCACCGCAGCAGACCCCCGTCTCCCTTGCGATGTCATGTTTCCTAACGCTCGGTATAGGTTTTTCCCTCGCGAGTTACATGCTGCTCACGAACTTCCAGAGAATAAGGATCCAGAGCGATGTTCTCAAAACGGAAAGCGAGTTCGAGCTCGCTCTGTTCCAGCTCGGGAACAGGATATCGGGCGGAACTCCCTCAGAGCTCGCCCTTGAGAAATCAATAGAGGACGTCAAGGACCTGAGCATCGCCGGCCTGTTCATCCTGACCCTGAGGAACATAAAGAACCTCGGAATGACCTTCAGGGAAGCCCTTTTCCATCCCAAATGGGGATCTGTCGCATACTATCCCAGCAGGCTGATAAAGAACATAATGTACATGATTGTTGACATCTCAAGGAAGGGGTTCAAGTACGCCGCGGAGGGGATGCTAACCGTTTCCAAATACCTCCGCAACATCCGCGAAACGCAGGAGTACATCCGGGACCTCCTGCAGGAATCCGTTTCCTCCATGACCTTCCAGGCTTACATGCTCACACCCCTGGTTACGGGCCTGATCGTTTCCATGGCGCAGATAATAATAAAGGTCCTTACCATCCTGACCAGGCAGCTGGGGGAGCTGAGCACCGGAACGAACCTGCCCCTGGACATAACAGGAAGTTTTTTCGGGGAGACCCAAAGCGCGGTTTCTCCCGAGATCTTTCAGCTAATAATAGGAATTTATCTCATCGAGGTCATCTTCATACTGGGGATGTTCCTTACCAAGATAACCCAGGGTGAGAACAGAACGGCCCAGTGGTACATGACCGGTAAGATGCTGATCGTTGCCCTGTCCGTGTACTTCCTCGTGGCGATCGGGACGAGCCTCATGTTCGGCGAGATGATAACCGAGGCTGTGAGGTCAATAGGGATAACATAGGGATAAAATTAATATATAAAAACTGGGCTATCTTTTTAATATAACGGCCGCGGTAGTGTAGTGGTTAGCACAGTAGCCTGTGGAGCTGCTAGCCCGAGTTCAAATGGCCACCTTCGAAAAGTCAACGGAAAACGGTCTGAAACTCTCGGCCGCGGCCCTTTATTTCTCCCCGGGCCTCATGAACGGAAAAAGAAGAACGTCGCGGATAGAGGGGGAATCCGTGAGTATCATTACGAGACGATCGACTCCTAATCCTATGCCCGAGGTGGGGGGCATTCCATACTCCAGAGCGCGGATGAAATCCATATCCATCCTCTGCGCTTCCTTGTCCCCTCGCTTGAGGTCCTTCTCTGCCTTCTCCCAGTACTTTCGCAATTCTTCAGGGTCGTTTCCCTCTGAATAGGAATTCACGATCTCCCAGGTGTTGATGAAGGTTTCGAAACGCTCTGCCAGCCTGGGATCATCCTTATTTCTTTTGGCGAGTCCGGAAACGTCCGCGGGGAAGTCGTAGATGTGGATGGGCTGGATCAGGTGTTCCTCCACCTTCTCCTCGAATATCTGCATCACTATCTCCCCCCAGCTCATTGATTTCTCAGCTTCCACGCCAAGCTGTTTGGCGATTTTGTATGCCTTTTCCCTGTCGGTTTTCGTGAGGTCTTTTTTCGTATACCTCTTTATCGCGGCGAGCATGCTCATTCTCTTCCACGGAGTCCTGAATTCCAGAACCTTCCCCTGGTAGACAACCTTGGTTTTCCCGTGAACCTTTCTGACAACGTGCTCGATCATTTTTTCCGTGACCTCCATGCTCTCCCTGTAATCAGCGTAAGCGCACATCGTCTCCATTAAAAGGAACTCCGGATTGTGGAGCCTGTCGATTCCCTCGTTCCGGAAGTCCGTGGAGAATTCGAAAACCCTCTCGTATCCGCCCACTATCAGGCGCTTCAGATACATCTCGTTCGCTATCCTCATGTAGACCCTCATGTCCAGGGCATGGAGTTTCGATTCGAAAGGTCTCGCTGACGCTCCTCCGTATACCGGCTGGAGGATGGGGGTTTCGACCTCAACGAAGTTTCTTTCCTTCAGGAACCCGCGAATCGCTTCGATTGTCTTCGCGCGTTTATCGAAAGTCTGCCTTACCTCCGGGTTCATAATGAGGTCTACGTATCTTTGGCGGTAGCGGAGTTCCTTGTCCTTCAGGCCGAACCACTCCTTGGGGAGGGGCTGGATGGATTTCGTCAGGAGTTCGAAATCCTTTACCCATACACTTAACTCGCCCCGTTTCGTTTTGAAAACAAAGCCCTTCGCTCCTATTATGTCTCCCGTGTTGAGCATGTTCTCGAAGAATCCGAACTTCCTGCTTCCGATTGTTTTCATCTCGAGGAAGAGCTGCAACCTCCCGGAGGAATCCTGGAGGTCCGAGAAGATCACGCCCCCGTGCTTCCTTATCGAGCGTATCCGACCGGCTACGGAGACCCTGAAATTCCTTCTCCTTTCCTCTTTCTTGATCTTTCCTGACTTCTCTGCTATCTCCCCTATCAGGTGGGTTTTTTCGAACTTCCTCTTGTAGGGATCTTCCCCTGCCTTCAGGAGTTCAGAGAGTTTCGCTTTCCTCTCTTCGATTTCCGAATGCGCCTTCCCTTTCATGATTCCATCCATATCCTTTCAAAGTAACCCTCGAACTGCCTCGCAAACGAGGAGGAGTGAATCACCACGTTCGCTTCGTGGTTCTTCTCGATTGAATGGTAGCTCCAGTTCGTGGAGCCCAATATAACTATTTTGGAATCGATTATTATAAGTTTCGAGTGTGTCGTAACCTCCCCGGAATCGAACTTTATGTCAATCCCGCTCTCCTTCAGAATCCGAACGACTGGCTTTTCGGTCAGATACTCATCCGTTATTATCCTGACTTCGACCCCCCTGGCAGCGGCGTTCTCGAGATCGGAGAGTAGGGAGTTCACAAGGCTTTCTGGGTAATCAGGGTAGTATTTTATGTCGAACATCACCATGTGGATCGAACTTCTCGCTTCGGACAGGAGGGAATGAATCCCCTCGAAGTAGTCCCTGTCAGCGAGAAGCAGGACCTGGTTTTCACCGATATCAACAGGCCGGTTCGAAAGGGAGTAGGTGATGAACATTCCGAAAAATAATCCTATGATGAACATCAAAACGATAACAGGGAATCTTTTCCTGGCCCTCAGCATAAAAATAATTTAAATCGGGTTATTAAAATAATTACGAACCCCACATAAAGAATAAAAGAGAGGAAAGAGAATTAATTAATATAAGTCAATAATGAGGGTTGCATGAAGAGGGATGTTCTTGGTTTCGGGATAATGCTAATCTTATTCCTACTTTTATTCCTCTCCATACCCTCCATAACGGCCTTAACCAGTACCAACGGGGCCTTCACAGTTACGCCTGATTTCATATACATCAACTGGACCAACGGGACCATAAATCTCACCTCGAACTCGAACAACCTTACGGTGGTTATAGACAATTCAAGCACGCAGATATATTCAAACTATTCCCAGTCCGGCAGGTACCTTATCGGGAGTTACAAGAACCTCAATGACAACACCTGGAACCTCTGTTTCAACTCAAGCCCGCTTGCCAACCAGACCATTAAATTCAAGGTCCAGAACGAGACAGGTTCCCACACCACCACTAGCAAGACCCTTGATGAAACGAACACCACCTTCTTTTATCTAACTCCCTACATGCTCTGCCCTCCGGGGAAATACTACGGTTATTTCTATGTTGAGAACGAGACCAATGCAACGGAAAACGTCAAGGTAAACGTGTCCTTCCAGATCCCGATAGATGAAGAGAACACCTTCAACATCACGAAAAACTCCGGCTTCTTCAACGGGTCGATGATTTTGAATCATGGTTATTACCATTCCTATTATTTCAACACCAGCCCCACGGAAAACCTCACGGGTCTAACATTGAGGCTGGGCCCTTCCCAATCGGATGATATCGATGTCTTCCTTTACGACAGCTCCGGGAACTTCCTTTCTAAATCCATAAACCGCTCTTCCTCCATTGAAGAATTCGTTTACGACGTTCCCGGAACGCCTGAGATGTACGAGCTCAGGATTTACGGCAACGTTTCCGCGAATTATAACGGTTTACTTTTGTTTTCCACTATCAACACAACCAACGCGACCGGGTCTGAGATAAGCTCGATAAGTTTCGGCGAGCTGGACGCGAACGAGACCTCCCCGGACCAGGTATTTGTTCTCAAGAACGAGGATGATAAGGTTCTCACCAGCGTTCTGGAGAAGAAGAGAATTTATCATGTTGACAGTTGGCTGAACCAGGGCAGCAACGGGACGTTCAGACTTCTCGTCCCCTCCTTCGCAGAGAGAGTTAAAATCATACTGGAATGGAAGAACGAGACCGGGACGGATGCTACCAACTGGACTCTGTTCCTCAGGGACGTGAACGGGGTGTTGAGGGGGACTTCCAACTCAAAACACCTTAACGCGAAAACAATAACGGATTCCTCTGTTCTGGAGGAGTACATAGAGTACACCGGATCGATCTCGGAGAGCAACGACGGGTTCTGGAACATAACCGTCAAAAAGAACCAAAGCGGATCTCTGGACAGCTACAACCTCACGGCATACATCTACGTTCCCGACATCTGGATAAAAACCAACTACACGACCACGAACTTCAGCTCTTCATACAGCAGGCCCGTGAACATTAATATCACGATACCCGAAACTAGCGCTCTCAACGGGAGTTACGAAGGATTCATTGAGTACTACCAGGCCTCCGGGTGGATAGAGAGGCTTCCAATATCTTTCAACGTGAGGACAGGGATGCTGATTGTGAACGAGGAGCTGAGCCTGACCAGCGACAGCATAACGCACAACACGGGATTCAACACGATATCCTCCCCGCTCTCGATTAAGATCCCCTACAACAACACGGGAGGTTATCCGCTTTACATAAACGTTGAGAACACGACCAACAACATACTCTACCAGATGGGGAACGGTTCGAACTATGTTGACGTTGTTCTTTCCGACTTCCCTGTAAACCCGGTAAACCCGGGGACGAGCGGGTTCCTGAACGTCTCCGTTAAGATTGACACGTCAGAAAGCCATAACTATGCGGGTCTTTACAGGGGTTTCGTCCTGTTCAACACCACCAATTCCACCAATGTTACGAGACAGTCGTCCCTCTTCAAGAAATTCAACATCACGATGTACGTAAACCTCACTAATTTGCTCAACATCACCGTGACCAACATAAACCCCTCCCTCGTTCATCCGCCCACATCCGACAAAAACGTTACTTTCACTGTCCAGGTCAAGCTGATAAACGGGACGATAATTTCCAACACGAACATGATGGACTATACAAACTTCACCCAGATAAGGATGACAGAGACCAACGTCACCACCTACGAAAGAACGCTTTCCAACATAGTTGCGGGAGGAACAGGAGGAACCGACTGTTCAGCAGGGAGTTGTAACATCAACGGAACCGTTCCCGCCAACTCGGCGGGAGGTAAATACAACGTTCATGTTACCGCCAGGTGGAACACAAAAATGCTGGGAGGAACGGGTGAGGTTAATCTGACAGGAACGGGCGTTACCGATGATTTCAAGGTAAACGACACCGGGGTGAAGCTGACCGCGGTCTCCAACAAGGACTACGGAGAGGTGAATGAAGGCAGAACTAACCTTTATTTCAACATGACCGTCAAGAACTACGGACCGCTGGCGATGACCTCATCATCCAAATTAAGAGTCTACTTCCATGAAGGTTCATGCTTTGGTGCGCTCACCACGGATGTAAAGGACAGCAGTCATTCCTACACCCGCACGAAGAACACGACCGGAGTGTATGTGGATTTCGAGATGTCCGCATATGACGCGATAGGTCGCTGGATAAGGTTCGAGATAGATGTCGCCAACATTTCCGAAACCAACAAGAGCTGCTCGATGGTGATATCCTCCGCGAACAAAAAGTCTTTTGGAGCGATCAGCGGGATACTCCTGAAGATCGTGGAGGTCGCGCCCAGTGAGGACGGCAACGGCCAGCAGGCGGCTGCTCCCACCGGATGTACCTCTGACAGCGGCTGTTCTGACACGCAATACTGCTCCAACGGGCAGTGCTTGGCTGTCTCCTGTCCCGATGGTTTTGTCAGCAACCACAAGTGCAATCCGTACCAGAAAAAGCTTTCCATCACTGATTATGAGTCAAAGATCGCTGTGGTTCAGGGCGAGTTTGTCTCAACAAAGGTGGAGGTCAAGAACACGGGGACCTCGGACCTGACAGTAAAGTTTGGCGTAACCCATAACATAACCGGTGTAACGCAGACTATAATCCCGAGTTCCTACGGGATAGGCGCGGGTGGTAAATATAAATTCACCGTAAACTTCACCGTGAGCAACACAACCAAGGTGGGAAACCATCCGATCACACTGAAGGCATACGACAAAAACAACGAGAGCACTTCCACGACAAAAACGATCTATCTCTCCGTGGAACCCCTTGAGGAAACGAAGAGGGAGATAAACCAGACCTATGAAGACTACAAGGGTCTCTTCGAGACACTGAAGTCAAGATTCCTTGTGATACAGCCTGCGGGTGTTTCTGACGTTAACTTCACCAAGACCAACAGGACGTACAGCAGTCTGTTAAACATGCTGGATCAGGTTGAGGAATACCTGAGCAAGAATCAATACGCGGACGCCGCTGATCTCCTGGAAGACATAAACTCGTCCCTCGCGAACTTCGAGGCCCAGATACAGCAGCTTCTCTCGGAAGGCTCCATCTTCAATTTCCTGCAGTTTGGCGATATCTGGACCTGGGCCGCGATAGGCGTTGTTATTGTGGTGATCGTGGTTTTCCTGGTTTACCTCCTGCTCCCGCCAAGAAAGGGTTACCACCCCATCTACGGGTATCGAGCGCCTTCCAAAAAACCGATTTTTGAGAAACTAGGAAAGATCGTGGATAGGATAAAGGGTGTTGGCGGTGGCGTGAGGAAACCTAAAGCGGGGGAAGAGCAGACAACACTTACCAGGTTCGAGAAAATGAAAAAGCCATACATGGAAGGTTACCAGAGAGCCAAAACCTTCTACCAGTCCAAAAAGGGCATCAGTGAAAAACTCAAGAAGAAAGTCAAGAAGTAAAGGGATCATTTCTGTAAATAATTCAGTATTTATATGTGATTTTCCTAATCTAAATTAGGAGTGTTCGTATGATGAGGACCGTCCTTTTGCTGGGGTTTATGACTGCTATTCTTTTGGCTGTGGGTTTTGTTATAGGAGGATTTTTCGGAATGACTCTCGCCCTTGTCTTAGCGATAGTGATAAATTTCGTAACATACTGGTATTCGGACAGGATCGTGATAAGGATTTACAGGGCGAAACCAACGGATAATGAAAAACTTAACCACATGGTTGACAGGCTCGCGGTTGAGGCTAAGATCCCGAAACCAAGGGTTTACCTCGTTCCGAGCGATGTCCCTAACGCCTTCGCGACGGGGAGGAACCCGGACAGAGCGGTTGTGGCGGTGACAGAGGGGCTTATGAACTTGGATGATGATGAAATCGAGGGGGTTTTAGCGCACGAAATCGCGCACGTCAGGAACAAGGACATCCTCATATCAGCTGTTGCAGCCACGATAGCGGGAGCGATCTCCTATCTCGCCCAGATAGGTTACTGGTCGGTATTTCTTGGAGGCGGGAGAAGAGGTGGTGGAAGTCTGATAGGCCTGATAATGATAATAATATTCGCTCCCCTGGCGGCGTTTCTTGTAAAGCTGGCGATATCGCGGGCAGAGGAGTACAAAGCGGACTTCGTTGGAGCGACCCTCACCAAGAAGCCCGGGGCGCTCGCGTCCGCCCTGAAGAAGATCAATGAGATAGCAAGGGAAAACCCCATGAGGGGTTCAGCCGCCACATCACACATGTGGATAGTCAACCCGTTCAAATCGGACTGGTTCACGGGTCTGTTCTCGACCCACCCTCCTGTCGCGAGGAGGGTCAAGAGACTGGAGGACATGCAACATGAAGGAACGCCAGAACCGTATGAGATGGATTAGGTGAGGAGATGATAGATCAGAAGATAAAAAGGATTGACAGGGAACTGGAATTTCTGAAGGACAGGATGGAATTCGGAGGTCCGGATTCTCACAACCTGTGTAAAGCCCTGGAGAGCGTTTTGAGGGACCTGAAGCTTTTCGACCAGAAAAGGCTTAGAATGGATCAGATGGAAAAGGACATAAACCTGAGGTTCGAGGCCATCGCTCTTTCGCTCGAGAAGATAACCAAGATTCTGAAGGATAACGGGGTCATCTGAATTCGGATTTCCGGAGCGGATCTACTTCAGTATTAAAGACATAACTTTCTTTATCTCTTCCGGGTGTTCCTGGTAAACCGGACATTCCGAGCAGTTCCGGACGAGCTTTACCAGTTCAGTCTTCGACATCTCGTCCATGCCATCCATCGCGGACTTCCAGTCGAACTGCCAGCAGGGCGTTCTCTGGACGTAGGCAGGGCATATGGACGTGCATTCCCCGCTTCCGCACCCGGGATTCGCATCCCAGCAGGGCTTATCCCCCGCTTCTCCGCCTTCCTCTGGTTTTTCCTCCTGTGTAACTTCTTCGCTCGTTTCTTCCGTCATTTCTTCCTGCATAAGATTAATAATTGTGGGAACTTGTATAAAAGTTTAGGGTTCCAAATTGTACAAACCGTTTTTCTTTGCCAGTTCGAAAGCCCTCTCCATCTCCTTCCTCTCGATCCTTCTTACCATTTCCTTGAACTCGAAAACCTCGAATTCCGGGTGGTATTGCCCCATTATGTTCAGGCGTATCTCATTGTCCAGGTTTTTCCCCACCCACTTGAAAATCCGAGAAGTACAACACTCCAGGTGGTTCGGGAGAACCAGGTGGCGTATGAGGATTTCAGCCTGCCTTTTCGCCAGGAGGTAATTCCTTTTCATGATCTTCCAGTAGTCCGGAGCCTTCGAGAATTTCTTCGCACACTTGTCATTCCCGTACTTGAAATCCGCCAGGTAAACATCGATCACCCCTTCCAGCAGTTTCATCGCCTTTCTCGAAAGGTACATGTTCGAGTTCCATACAATGGGTTTGTTGATTTCAAGGAATTTGAGCATTTCCAGGATCGTGTGCAGGTTGGGGATGGGATCCCCCCCGACGAGGTTTATGTTCCTGCTCTCGTTCTCCCTCCTCTCCGCCAGGAGTGCGAGATCCTTCCCGCTCACAGGCGTTCCGCTCTCCTTCCCTCTTGAGATCGTCCAGTTCTGGCAGTAGATACAATAGAAGTTGCAACCGATGAAGAAGAAGGTGTGGGAAGGGATGATAGATCCCTCCTCTCCCATGTGAATGAACTCGCTCGACAGGAGGGATTTCGAATCGAGTCCGCAGAAACCCCTCTCCCCCTTCGTTCGATCGATCCTGCATTTCCTCTCGCAGAACTCGCATTTCGCAAGCATGCGTTGAGCGAGCGAGAGCTTGAGATCAACCAGCGATTTCCTAGCGAAAATGAGCTCGCCCTTCCTCCTGTCGTGAACTTTCAATTTCTTCCGAAAATCTCCCATTCGCTTTTCGTGTTCCTTCCAGAGTTTTGCTTCCGATTTCGGAAGCTTTGCAGGAATGGTTTTCGCTATCAGGTATTTCGAGAATTTCCTGTTCTTGGTGATGTCCAGATAGCGACCCATAGCCTTCCGAAGGCCTTCATCCTCCCTCGGAACCGTCCTCGGATAGAGCAGGAATTCCATAATAAGAATTTCGCAGGAGGATTAATATTTTAGAATTCAGGCGCTACCGATAGCTTTATATATTAATTATATAGTTAATTAACCATAAAATGTAAAACGGAGGGAGAAAATGGTAACGTTCGAAACCATAAAAGCGGAAGAAGTGAAGTTCGGAAAGAACAACTTCCTTGAGGTCGCAAGAAAGAAAGCGACTTCTGAACAGGGAGAGAACGAGTTCATAGCGATTTCCCGTGGTTTCTTCCTGCCCGATGGGACGAAGAAATTCAAGAGATCTATCGCTATACCGGACGAAGACGAGATAAAGAATTTCATTTCGGAAAAGATCAAAGAGTTTTAATGCGGTTCTCCAGAACCAAAAAACCTGATCTTGTTTCTTTTTATTTTCATTTCGTTAGACCATACTATATAAGATGGATGCAGGTGAAACCTGCATCATTCGAAATTAGGGGTTTTGCATGGACATGTCGAAACGTGCGGAAGAACTGATGAGTGATCCGAGAAGGGGATTGTTCAAGCTCGCAATTCCGATAATGGTCGGGATGCTCGCCCACACCCTTTTTAACATAGTGGATACGATCTTTGTCGGGAGGCTGGGAGCTGAGGCTATCGCTTCCGTAACTATCGCGTTCCCCATAGCCTTCATAATCATAGCGATAGGATCGGGCGTGGGGATAGGGACGACCTCCCTGGTAGCGAGACTGATAGGGGCGAAAAGAAAACGAATGGTTGACAGCGCCGCTGAGAACGCGATTATTTTATCAATTATTTTAAGCATTATCATAACGGTTGCGGGTATAGTTACGAGCAGGCCTCTTTTTGTTTTAATGGGCGTCACGGGAAACGTCCTGGAGATGAGCGTTTCGTACATCAACATCATATTCTCCGGGATGATCTTCATGCTTCCCATGATGATTCTCGCCTCGATTCTCCGGGGGGAGGGAAACGCGAAGACGCCAATGAAGATCATGATAACCACATCCATATTGAACGCGGTTTTCGATCCTGTTTTCATCTATCTTTTAGGGTACGGCGTTCCCGGGGCGGCGATGGCAAGCGTACTCGCGAGGCTCATCGGATCCTTAGTTATGTTCCACATATTCTTCATAAAGAGATCCACGTATGTCGAATTGTCTTTCAGGAAGTTCAGGATGAACTGGAATATAATAAAGGACATCTTCAGCGTCGGTATCCCTGCCTCACTTTCCCAGATGAGCATGTCCGCCGGTTTGCTAATACTCAACGTTTTCCTGATCGCCCTGGGCTCTGTATATGTCGCAGCGTTTGGTTTGGGATTCAGGGTTGACATGCTCATTTTGCTACCCATATTCGGAATATCCTCAGGTCTGATAACCATGGTGGGGATGTACGTGGGAGCGAGGAACTTCGAAAGGGCGAAGTGGATCACGAAATACGCGATGAAGATCTCGGTTGTTATAATGGGACTTGTAGGTTTGCTTTTCTTCTTGATAGCTGAGTACTTAATGATGATTTTCACGAACGACCCGCAGGTTATAATGTCAGGGGCGGAATACATAAGGATTGTCGTTCTGAGTTATCCCTTCGCTGCGATCGGGATAACGGTATACTCCTCTTTCCAGGGAGCGGGTAAGGGGATTCCCGCCCTCGTGCTCACCCTCCTTCGTGTCATCCTTTTGTCGGTTCCCATAGCATACGCCTTAACGTTTGTGTACGGATTCGGGGCGACAGGGGTGTGGATAGCGGTCTCCTCAGCTTCCATAATTTCCGCAGTGGTGGGCCTGATCTGGTATAAGTGTTTCCACTTCGAGAAATGTAAAATAACGAAACCGAAATTCCCGATCAATTCTGCCCATTGATGAAAAGAATAACTACCCTATGTAAACCTCTTCCTTGCTCGTTACGATCTCGCTCTTGCCCGGTTTCTTAGAGGTTTTCGGGGTCTTGATCTCCCCGTATTTCTTCTCGTACCCCTCGATCGATTTCTTGAGGGTGTTGAGAAATATCTTGGCGAACTTCACATCCATGATCACGACCTTGTGTTTTACGGCTAGCGTCTCCTGGGGTTTTCCGTGTACGTGATCCATGCGGGGGGTGATCTGCTTGAAGTCCAGGATGAATTTCGTGGGGTTGTAGATGATGCTTATGTTGTCAGAATAGAATCCGTTCTCCCTGTGGTCTATCTGGATGTTCACGTGCTTTTCCGCCATGCTTATCCTCTCTTAATAGATTCGGATTCGTATTTAAATAAGGTTGGGAACGATGAAGGCAGCGATTATCAGGAAGAGCGTTATCAGGCTGACCGTTTTCGTTATGTCCCCTCCCCGTTCAGGGGATAAGCGTTTGAACACGATCTCCCACATCCTCCCTCCGTCAAGCGGCTTTATGGGCAGCATGTTTACGAGACCCACTCCGAAGTTTATGATAAAGAGAAAGGTTAGAAGGCTCAGGAAAAAGAAAATAACGCTCGAATAGGCCTCCAGACCCTCGTTAAGGGAGAAGAACATCCTGAAGTCGGGGTTTGCAAAGAAAGCGGCGGGAAATACAAACCGGGAGATATCGTTACCGTCGAGAACGCCCCTGATCCCGATATAGGCCTTGCCCGTTGGTTTACCCTCATCATCGATTCTTTCGGCCGTGGTGAGGTTGTAGGTCCTGAAAACCACTTTCCTCTCCTCATCGTAATCCTTAGTGATGATCTCGATTGTCTGGTTCGGACTGATGCTCTCCATCACTGACTGGAGATCGTCCCTGTTCATCACGTCCTGACCGTTTATCTTTACTATCAGACCTGTGAGGTTCACTTCCTTGGCCGGAAAGCCTTCATCGTACCCTACGAATCCGACCCCCGAAGCCGTGAAAAGACCGGAGAGCAAAGGAAAGGATATCAGGAGGACGACCCCGGCAACGATAAAATTCGCGAAAGATCCGGCCGCGAAAACCCTCAGCTGCGGCCAGTTCCCCCTTTTCTGGAGAATCTTTTCATTCGGCTCCACAAACGCCAAGGGTATGACGAGGAGCAGACCCCATCCAAGTGATTTTATCGGGACTTTCTCGCGGATAGCCATCAGTCCGTGGGAGCCCTCGTGAACGACTATGAGCAAACCTAGGGAGATTATCAGGTGCCAGAACGGGATCGCAAACACCCCCGGAAGGATAACGACATCCGGGGTGGGGGAGGGAAGGACGAAAGACAGACCTCCAACGGCCTCCTCCACAACAATGGCGGTAACCACTACGTTAAGGAGGAAGTAAACGCCGAACACCGAGGCCACGAAGGTGACGAAAACCCCCAGCATTCCAAGGAATTTCCACCCCCTCGGAAACTTGCTTCCTATCTTGAAGAGGAGGTTTTTCCCCCTCTGGGTTTTTCTCAGAATTATGATCGATTCCCTGGTTATGTTCTTCCTGTCTATCAGAACTATCACGGCAAGAGCTATGATAAATACGACAACAGAGCCAACGTATAACAGATCTACCATAAAATTATTTAGTCTGAGTAAGTATTTATATTGCGGATTTTATGAACAAATAATCCTTATAAATTAAAAATACAACTCTGAATATGGCAAATCAAGGTATTACTTCTGGTAAAAAATTTTGCAGTTATTACATTCCGGACGAGGATGGTTGTAAGAAAGGAAATTACAACTGTCCCATGGCATGCGGTGAGAGCGACGAACTAATATTGGTTAGACAGGCACTCTGTCCAAGTTTTGATTACAGCGGGGGCAAAGGAGAAGATCTCATAGGTTTCTTAAGGCTTTTAGGAACAATGGATGAAAACGTCCGGAGTCTGGCAGGGGAAAAGCTTGTAAGACTTACGTATGATAGTTTCGATGGATTTGACCACGGGAAACTAAAGAAAACGGCTGAGAGGTACGCAAATCTCCTGGAAACCAGTTTAAGAAATCGTATTAGGAAGAAAAACAAATTCCTAATTAGTGCTAGGAGAGCCTTAGTGCTTTTATATGGTTCGAGTATTAATGATCACATTTAGAAGTAGATATGCATGATCTTAATTAACCGCGGCTATCGAATTCTTTAAATATCTTCTCGAAAACCTTCTTTATCTCCGGGGTTTTTATGTTTAGTTTTCCGTCCTCGAAGAATTCCTCCAGGTCCTCGTGTTTTTCCGAGTATTTCAGCGCCTGCATGCACATCTCGAGCTTGTCGAGATCCTTCACGAGCTCCGCTTCCTTTGATTTCCTGTATTCGAAATCCTCCCAGAGATCGTATATCTCTTTCGCTAGATCCTCAGGGAGGAAGGAAACGATTTTTTTCAGTCCCTGTTCTTCAAGCTCCCTCTTTTTCGAGTTAGGAACGACCTGATCCTCATCCCTTATCTTATCCGCTATGTCCCCGGAATAGACCTCGCAGATGTCATGGATCAGGGCGAGCTTCACGGCTTTGCTGGAATCTAAACCCAGCTTTTTCGAATAAACATAAGCGAGAATCGCGAGCATGAAGGAATGGTCTGCCACGCTCTCCGGGTCGCGAACGCCCCTCTGAACCCATCCAGTGCGTTTCAGGTCCTTCAGTTCACTTACCTTTTTAGCGAAATCGAGGAGGTTCATGAAAATAATTATTTCATTAAATATAATAATAAAGATGAACGAAAATATTGCTACTTTGGTTGGTCTGCATATAGGCGATGGTTCTTTAAGTAAATGGGTAAATAAATCAACTGGAAAATTACAGGAAAAATGGACACTCTATCCAGGTGATAACATAAAGTTCGCTACTTCAGTGGTTCACTTCCTAAATAAATTGAATCTGAATGCAAAAATTCATCCAAAAGACAAGAAATATTATAGAGTTGATTCATATGATGCAGTTGCCGTTTTAAAAAGATATTTCTTAACAGGAAATAAAACAAAGACTGTTGATATCCCTAAAGAATTCGTGCAAACACCTCTAATTAACAATGTACTGAAAGGGATTTTTTCCTGTGATGGATGCATAGCTTTCGGGAATAAGGGGATTTACCTATCGTTTGATACGGTTTCGGAAAGGCTTTCGAACAGTATTATGAAATCTTTGAAATTATTGAAATTAAATGCGTACCTTTACAAATATGAAGGTTTGAGAAAACTGCCAACGGGTAAAATATCAAAAAAAGAAATGTTTTGCGTAAGAATATGGTCAAAGAGCGATATTAATAAATTTATGAAAGAAATAGGTTCAATAAACCCCAAACATCTTAAAAGATACAAAGAATGGCTGCGGGGGTACCCAAGTGGTCAAAGGGGCTAGATTGCCATGTGCAAGGCCAAGCTAAGGACCTAGTAGCTTAGTGCTTTCCTGGGTTCGAATCCCAGCCCCCGCATACACACTCTAGAAAATCCTATAAGCTTTAAAAGTTTTTATATTCTTAATTGCTTTAAATATACTTATTAATTGGTGGTCGCTTGAAAATAAAAATCATCAGCAAGAAAGGGGATACGTGGAGGTTCCTTCTCGACGGCGCTACTCCCGCCCTCGCCAATGCGCTGAGAAGGATAATGATGTCGGAAGTTCCAACCCTTGCGATAGAATGGGTTGACTTTCACGACAACACTTCCTCCATGTTTGATGAGGTGGTTGCCCACCGCCTGGGTATGATACCCCTGATTTTCGATCTCAAAAAGTTCAACTTCACAGAGGACTGCAAATGCAAGGGGAAGGGGTGTCCTCTCTGCCAGGTGGTTTTCTCTGCGGAAAAACCAGGCCCTTCAATAGTATATTCAGGGGATATGAAGAGCTCGAACAGGTCTGTAAAACCCGTGAATCCCGATTTCCCGATAGTAAAGCTCCTAAAGGGACAGAATCTGAAATTCGAGGCGATCGCAAACATGGGGAAAGGCAAGGATCACGCAAAATGGCAGGCAGCGAACGTTTCCTACCAGTACCTGCCCCAGCTGGAGGTGAAGGATCCCAAGGACCTGAAAAAGATCGTAAAATCCTGCCCACAGGGGGTTATGGGTGTTAAGAACAGAAAGCTTGTTCTGATCGACCCGTTCAAGTGCGATGAGTGCAGGATCTGCGAGGAGATGAGCGGGAAGGGGGTTGAGATCAAGAGCGACCCGAACAAATTCGTGTTCAAGGTCGAGTCTATTTCTGGTCTGGACCCGAAACAGATAATTCTGGAGGCTGCCCAGATCCTGGAAGAGAAGGCAAATGAATTTAAAAGTGAGCTCAAGAATATTAAGTGATGGGCAGAAAGCTTGTGGTGTACTGGATTTTTGGAGCGATCCTGGTGATGTTATCCTCATGGATCTTGGGGAACATAGAGCAGACCACCGGAACTTCCCCGATATCTTACGCTCTTGCAGTATTCATAGCATTCGTTCTGGTTCTCGCCGGAGGCCTTGCCTGGATAACCGTTGCGTCCGTGGTGGCGAAGCATTGATTCCCATAGGTTAAAAATAAAAGCGTCCCCGGACAATAATATATTATGTTGAGGGAAAGGGAAAGGCAGGTTCTCGAGATCATAAACAGGCAGCTCCTGATAAGAAAGGAAGAGCTGAGGGGTCAGCTGAGAAACGAGGGATTCGATGACGGCATATCCGTGGCGAACAGGCTGATGGAACTGGGTTACGTCAAATTCATTGAGGCCGTCGGAACCCCCTGCTACACGATCACGCAGAGCGGTATGAAAATCCTAAAAGGGTAAACAAGCTATTTTTAAGATAAGGATATAATTTAATATGGCAAGTTGACGTAGGCTTTGCCTGTGTCGCTCGAAACCCAGCCCCGTAGTCTAGCGGCCAAGGATGCCGGGCCTTGGAGCACAGCTTTAAGGAGTTGAGTGGGGATTATTTCCACAATGACAGAGGAAACCCGGTGACGGCGGTTCGAATCCGCCCGGGGCTATGCTATCTGAGTCCAGATTGGGGTTTTCAATAAAACTCCGGGCGTAAGGAGTATTAACATGAAACCCCAAATAAACCTTGAATATAGCAAAATGGTAGAAAAACGAATTAAAACTTTTGAGGAAAAGGACAAAGTAAGACCCAGAAACAAAGAGCTTGTTCTGAAATTTGTCGAGAACGCAATAAGAGAAGGTATAGGAGAAAGGAGGATTGTGAAGTATTTTGGCGTGTTTAAAAACATTGACAACTTGCTTGGAAAGGACTTTGACAAAGCAATAAGGAAAGATATAGAGTTACTTGTAGGTAAAATAGCGACTTCCAAATATGAAGCATGGACAAAATGGGCTTACAGAGTGATGATAAAGAAATTCTATAAGTGGCTCGAAGGTAGGAATGAAGAATATCCAGAAAAGGTAAAATGGATTAAATCCAAGCAAGGACCATGTAAAATAACTGTTCCCGAAGACCTTATAACAAGGGAGGATCTCAAAAAGCTAATAGAGACCTGCACAAGCGACAGGGACAGGTGTATTGTCGCCTTGCTTTATGAAAGTGGCTTTCGTATTGGCGAATTGCTAGGACTCAAAATAAAAGATATTGACTTTAACAGCGACCCTGTAAAAATCCTAGTAAATGCGGAGAAGACCAAAACCAAAAGGAGAGTCCCTATCGTTGAATCCGTTGGTTACATAGCAAGGTGGATTCAATCACACCCGGACAAAAAACCACAATCCAGATTATTCGTAAATTGCGGGAAATACGCAGGAAACTCAATGAGTGCTCATTGTGTACGTAAGGTTTTGAAAAGACTCAAGGAAAATCTCAACAACGGAAAGAAGTTAAATCCTCACTTATTCAGGCATTCCAGAGCGACGGAATTGGCAAACCATCTAACAGAAGCACAGATGAATAAGTTCTTCGGCTGGGCAAACGGCTCGGACATGCCGTCTGTATATGTTCATCTTTCCGGGAGAGACATAGACAACGCTATACTGAATTTGTATGGGAAAGGGAACAGAGAGGAAAAACTTCAGGGAAAATTGACACCTAGACTTTGCCCTAGATGTAAAGAAAATAATCTAGAGACAGATACGCTTTGTTTAAACTGCGGATTGCCCCTTGACGAAAAAACAAGAATGGAATTTATGAACAAAGCAAGGCATATGCAACCCATATACGAGAAAATCGAGGAGCTAATAGAGGCAAAAATCAAGGAAATTCTAAGTCTCAAGACCTAAAAACCGATAGGCAGTGATATGTGGAAATTACAACAGGTATGTGTTTATAAACCGCATGGTTATTCCATTCATGAATGAAAAAAACGAAAACTTTATGGGAAGAATTGTCAATTGCTGTTGACAAGGAAGTCAAAAGGAGAATTATGGAGGATCCTCATGGTAGAAAATTACGATTTCGAGAAAATGCTTAGAGACATACTCAAGGAAAGACCCGTAAGCGTGGACACAATATCCGCCATAACAGGCTATCCATCAAACTACATAATTATGAAACTTCGCAGATTGCAGAAGTGGAACGAGGTAAAACCGGTAACAAAAAAGGAAGTAACGTTCTGGGCTTTGTGTAACGGGCAGGAGGTTTCTTAATGAATGGCACTCGTTATCGGGCGAAGTGCCCTCGCTTGTCGAAGGACAAGCCCGTATCGTTGCCTTCTCTCCACTTCCACTACTTTGGCGATACCCGAAGGGCTTTTATTCGGGGAAGTGGGTCGAGGAAGCGGGAGCTCCTGAGACCCAAATTCAAATAAAGGAGGAAATATGAAAAGATTAACACCAACTCAAGCAATCAGAAAGAAGTGTCTGGATTGTTCATGTGACCAGATTAAGGAAATTCGCAATTGCCCCATAGAAAGCTGTTCACTTTTTCCTTTCCGAATGGGAATGAGACCTGAGACCTACAAAAAAAGGGAAGAAAAAAATACCTAGAAAGCTAGGTAGTTATTTCACATAATTCCCTGTATTGACAATTAACCTATTAATGTATCTTATCTAGGACTTCACTTGATTAGTATAGAAATAACTTTACAACGAGCCGATAGATAACGGAAATTGAAAAACCACGAGAGAAAAAATACCCAAAATTCATCAAAATCTGAGGAGTTTCAGACACTAAAAATAGGGTGTGCACACCATGACAAGCAAGATAACTTTAAGCTTTGGTGTAAGGATGGATAAAAATCTAGTCGAAAAGCTAGACAAAATAGTGAAAGAATCTGAATATTTGAACACGAACAGGTCGGAAGTGATAGAATCAATCCTGAAGGCGTTCTTTAAATCGAAATTCAATCATCTGGAAAAGAGCAGAGAATTGGTGATAATAGGCAGGAAGGAGGTTTAAACATATTAATTTAAATTCATGATTTAATTCTAAAAAATGGCAGGTGAAAAGGTATTAAAAAAGGAATTTGTAGATAAATTAGATGAAGAAAGACGCCATGAAGAAGTATTGAAACAACAGAAAAATTTTAATAAAAAAAAATTGGAGCAAGAAAGGAAATTTCATAAAGAAAGGCTGACACTTTTGAAAGAAATTGAAGAAGAAAAAAGTTCTTCCTTTTCATTATGGAACAAAATTTCAACTGCTCTTATGATAATTTTAGTTTTCGCTAATGTTATATTAGCCTATGTATCATATCAGGGAATGCAAGACAATAGAATTTTAATAAATAAAACATTAGAAACATTATCCCCAATAGAGCCTGAGATAGAAATACGACTTATGAATGAGGTTAAAAGTCGTTCGTTCTCAACAAGATCATTAACAAGAGTATTTAGAGATGAAAACAATAATCAGTTTAGTGGAGCCATATTAAATTTTAAAGTCATTAATTATGGGAGAAGGGATAGTGGACCCGTCCGTTTATATGTAGAAAAGAGTAATTTGACCAAAAGTTACAGTACTTATCTGGAAAATGTAAATGGTACAGAGTATGTACAACTCAGTTTATGGTACAAAGATTGTGGACATATAGATGGTGATTGTGATATTGAAAAGATACCTACTGGTATACAAGAAATAACGGTGGGTGTAAGATGTGATGGATGTAAAACTACGCTTAAAGAAGAAAAATATGAAATATGTATTTACGATAATACAACGAAATGCTGATTTTCTGAAGTCTTAATAAACACACCAATTTAAAACCTTTGGCGAATTTTGAAATATGAGAAAAGAAAGCAAAGAACTTACTTTCGCAATCAAGGCTGCGAAAGAAGCGGGAAAAATAACCTTAGATCAATTTGAAAAATTCAAGGATGTTAGTTACAAACCCGGCGAAGAGATCGTTACAGACGTGGATGTAAAGGCTGAAAGAAAGATCAAGGAAATTATAAAGAAACATTTCCCTAAACATAACATTCTGGCTGAGGAGGAGGGCGAAGATTTCGTTTCCAGTTCAGATTATCTTTGGATTATTGATCCTGTTGACGGAACAGTGAATTATAGTAGAGGGATAAAACTTTATGGGATTTCAATCGCCTTGGCAAAAAACAATGAAGTAGTTCTCGGGGTGGTCTACAATCCCATCTTTGATGAGCTATTTACAACTGAAAGAGGTAAGGGCGCATTCCTTAACGGTAAAAAGATAAAAGTATCTTCAGAAAATGAACTGTTCAAAACAGTTATTTATTCAACTGAATTGTTCAGGACTAAAGAGATTATAAAAAATCTTTTCGATAGAGTTAGAAATTTGAGAATCACAAGTTCCTCTGCTTACGAGACATGTCTGGTTGCGTGTGGAAAGGTGGATGCGTATATCAAGGTTACGAATGTTCCTTGGGGCTTTGCCGCTGCCAATTTAATAGTTGAAGAGGCAGGAGGGAGAGTCACGAATTTTGATGGCTCTAAGTGGAACATTCACTCTAAAAATATTCTTTCTTCGAATGGAATTTTACACGAAAAAATCTTATCACTTTTGGAAAAATAAAAACACCACTTTTAAATCGAAGTTCTGAATTATATATAGAAACCCCCTAAATCGTACTCAGTGGTTTACATCCGCCCGGGGCTATCTGTGGTAGAACTTGAAGGATCCTGTGGTGTCCTTTCCCAGACCGGTTATGCGGATGCTTATGTTAAGGGGATTTTCGGCCGGGGGAGAATTTCCCCAGAATTCGCAATTCAGGGATCTGGAAATGTAGATCACGTAGATCCTCCCTGTTTCCTCTTTCTTTATTACGGAATCCAGCTCTTCCAGGTAGGTCTCGAAGCTGTCATCGCTTCCGTTGCATTGCATACTCGCTTTTATCGTCCGGTTCACGTCTTCGGTCAGGCTCCTGATCGTGTGGGTGTCGCTCAGCCTCATGGGCTCGGAGATATCAATAAGCGTGTACTGAAACAAAACCTGCTGGACAACAAATATCAGGCCGACAAGAAAAACCATCGCGACAACAAACATCTGACCCTTCATAAAGAATAATTGGAAGGGATGAAATAAATAAAAAAAGGAGGGGGGGAGGGGGGTTACTTCAGAATAGGAATCCCCAACTCCTTGCTAACGTCTCTCTCTCCTTCTTCCTGCGCAGCGACTGGTCCGAGAATGTAGGGAGATTTCACGCCCGTCACGATCGTGATTACCTTCATCTTGCTCCCGTAGTTCTCATCTATCCTCGCTCCCCATATCACCTGCGCCTCGGGATCGAGCTGTTTCGAGACGTACTCACCGATCTGATTGACCTCGTCCAACCGAAGTTCATTCCCTCCGGTCACGTGGATTAGCGCGCCGGAACCTCCGTGGTAGTCAACCTCCAGCAACGGGTTGGTCATTGCCTTTATTATGCATTCTTCCGCCCGGTTTTTCGTATCGGATTCGCCGAAACCCACTGTAGCGACTCCTCCCGAATGCATTATCGTCCTGACGTCCGCGTAATCGAGGTTCACGAGCGAGGGCTGCGAGATCGTTTCCGTCACTCCCTTTATCATGTTCGCTATCAGGTCGTCCGCAACAGCGAAGGCCTGCTGTATGGGGAGATTGCCGGCGACGTTCAAAAGCTTGTCGTTCTCTATCACGATCACGGTATCGCAGACCTGTCTCAATTGGTAGAGCCCGTCCTCAGCTTTCCCTATTCTAGCGCCTTCCACCTTGAAAGGCATGGTCACGCTCGAGATAACGATCGCTCCCATCTCCTTTGCGAGTTTTGCTATCGCAGGGGTTCCGCCTGTTCCTGTTCCTCCTCCGAGGCCTGTCACTATGTATAACATATCGATGCCTTCCATGAGTTTTTTCAGATCCCTCTCGCTCTCCTCCGCTGCCTTTCGCCCCAGGTTCGGATAGCCTCCTGCTCCCAAACCTCGAGTTAGCTCCCTTCCTATCAGGACCTTGTTGTCTGCCCTGGATATGCTCAGATGTTTCGCGTCCGTGTTTATCGCGACCGTCTGAGCTCCCTTTATGCCTATGTCATTCAGCCTGGTTATGCAGTTGTTTCCTGCTCCTCCGATCCCCATGACCAGGATCTTTGCCGTCATTACGTCCAGGCCGAATTCGTCCTGTATTTTTTGCTCGATGTTTTCGCTCGGTGTTTCATTCGTTTCTATCGGTTTTTCCTCCACCTTTTCCTCCTTCTCTATCGGTTTTTCTTGTACGTCCTCTTCGAAGACGTTTTCAAACGCTTTCTGGATCAATGAATCCATTTTACCCCCTCCTCTTTTCGTTCTTTCACCCCAAAATATATTTTGAAGTGGCGAAATCTTTTTATTTATAGATTTCAAATATTTTTAGAAAACTAGTTTATACTAAAAAGTAAACTTGTTCCAAATTCCCCAATTGCAACTTCCCCCAAAGTTGCAAAAAACTTTTTCTACACCGTTTAAAAATTTAATAATAATATTATTCGGTTTTGATTTATAAAGATTTCTCTACTTAGCCATTCATTTTTACAGTCTTTTCGTTCTTTTCCGGTCGAAATAAGCGTTTTCCTGCTCTTTCACGAGTGGGATCGCCCGGGAATTCCGGATCACTTTAGGCTCTCAAGATATCGAAATACAGCGAACGAAAGCTTTATATACCCTTAAAGTAATTACTATATAGAGGTAACGGGTAAGGTGATCAAGATGACAGAAAACTACATAAAGAGCGGGGAAAGTCTGAATGTTGATAGCTTAAGATATAGTTCTGGAATGAACGAGATTGTGAATTACGGTTATAAAAAGTTATTCGAAGGTATAGGAAAAGGTCTGGACTACGTGTTTGATAAATTGGGCATAAACCAGTTTGTAGAATACGTAAACCCTGGATATGCTCACGCGGTAGAGAGCAAGCCCGCTGGATGGGAATACAACAGCAGACTGTTAAAGAAAGCTCTGGGGAGGTCCTGAAATGAATGAGAATCTTATAAGGGAATTGTATGATGCTGATGTTGAGGTAAAGCATTTCGATCCCAGAAAATACAAAATCGACGGGAAGGGGATCTGGGCAAAAACCAAGCTGGAAGATGACGGGAAACAGACCATCTACCTCCCTGACAGGAAAACGGCCAGGAAAATGCTGCCGGATGAGTTCTGGAATTTCCTAGAAGGCGGGAAATACGAGGTTAAATACAAGGATAAGGAAGGCAAGATGGTGAAAAAATACATAAAGATCAAGAAAAAGGTGAAGAATGCAGTTGACAAGTTTTTGAACTACCTCCTGATCCACGAATTGAAGCACGCGGAATACGCCCATCTGGGAAACGATAAACTGGAAGAGGTTTATACAGAACTGGATACGATAAACACCCAGGACCCCGGGGAAAGGTCTTTCAGAGAATACATTCACGCCTTTGGCCTAGTATACAACCACTGGCTTTCAAGACAGGTTAAAAAGGCATACCAAGGCCTTGAGAAGAAGGCAAATGAGTACAAGAACTACATGGAGAGCCTTGGTTTCGATCTTAAAGCCGCGGGGGTAAGAGTTTAAGTGAGGTGAAGTGATATGGGATACAAATCATTTGTGGAGGAACATTTGAATGCCATCAAGTTGGATTTAAAAGAAGCGTTAAGCGAGGCCTTTTACAGGACTTTGAGGAATAATGAGTTTACAAACCAGTTTTTTGAGTTAGCTGAGAAAATGAGTTCTAATCGTGAACCTTTACTTACACGAATTTACAGGTCTTTTGAAAAACAAGCTAAGAGACTTATGGAAGAAGTTAATTCAAATGGTAAAGAGATTGTAAAGAAGGGGTATGTTTAGGTGAGATGATATGGGATTTTATCAAGATTGTCTGAAAGCTCTTGCAGAAGGTCTGGATAAGTACATAAACGCGTTGCAGCAGAAGTACAAACTTACTAATGTTATCACGGATTTCACTTACACTGGTTACAGGGGAGGATTCCTTAGCGATGTTAACGAAATCTTCTTCAAGAGGGGAGAAGACAAGATAATGGGCGCAAAATACATAAACCTCAGCGATCCTACACATCTGCCCACACAGTTTTATGAAGATCTTGACATACAGAGTGACAGGGTTGTTAAAGTTCAAAATGGTACAGTAGTGGATTATGATAAAATAAGGTTTGATGAATCCGCTGAGCTTGGTGGGTCTCTTGACAGGTTTTTCAAAGATTACCAGCCATTGATGCTGGATAGTACATATCTAAAGGGCAGGATGGTTGAAGAGGACATAAACTATGTGGGTTCAAAAATGCCAAGGGAGGTCCTTCCTCACCAAGCAACTGGATTACCTTCTAATGTGGAAGTTGTAAGGATTCCAATATCGCCTGGTTTGTATCATGGTTTCCTCAAAAACATAGATCCAAGGGGTTACAACATCCCGCAGATATGGTACAGAACTAAACAGTGGGTTGTGAAAAAGGTTGTGATTGACACCATATTTTCACCTGCCCTAAAACTTCTGAAAAGGCTGAGAAAGGGGGGTTTAAATATACATATAGACCCCATTTACAATATAGAAGCCGATTTGATGCACTCATTTGATTCCATGTTCGGTATAAGAAAAATGGAGCCTGCATACGTCTAAAACACACATTTAAACTTACACCCATAATAGATTAATTATGGCTGTGGATCTATTCGACATGCTGGTGCAAATACTCCAGATCAGCCCCACGCTCGTTAATGAGTATGCCACCCAGGGTCCGATCTATCAGCTTTTTTACCTTTTCTTCTTCCCCATGGTCTTCATCATTATCCTGGTATGGATGATAATGGAGAGGTTTTCTAGGCACAGGGGTTTGAGCATACTCGTGGGGATCGCTGTCCTCGCGTTCATAATACTGAACGGGTGGTATAATTTTTTCGCTTATCTGAGCAGGTTCTGGCTAATTATCGTGATAATCCTCGGAGCCATCTGGGCGTTCTTCTCCTTCAAAGGGAAGAAGGAGGGTGGTCCGGCTGCCAAAGGCAGAATGGGCGGTCTTGAGAGACAGATCACGGGAAGGCTTTACAGGAAAGCGGTGGGGGTGGAGAAGGAGCTTGAACGTGAGGTAGAAAGGGCAATAAACGCAGTTGAAAGATCGAGAGGTGGCGTTGAAACCACGGAAGCTATTAGGATAGCGAATGACACCATGCTGAAATACAGGGAAGCTGTTGATATTGCGGGAATAGGAAAGTTTTCAACCAAATATCGTAAATTCGAAGAGAGACTTCACAAGGCAATTAAAAAACACAGTATTGATATGAAGAAGGTGGGATGAGGTTGATTGAATGGATGGTTTGCTTTCGATAGATTTCCTGATCCCTTTCTTTTTCATATTCGCGATCGTTTACGGAGCCCTCGAGATCTCCGGGGTCTTCAAGAACAAAGCCGTGAAGGCGATCATTGCTTTAGCTCTGGGTTTCTTTGCGGTCTCGAACGCGGATGTTGTCGCCTTTATCCACCTGGTCCTCCCGTACGCAGCGATCTTTTTCGTTGTCGTGTTTTTCATAGGATTCATAGCGAAGCCGTTTAAAAGGAAGGCGGGAGAACCGGGAAGGAGGGATCCGTTCCTGTTACTGGTTGTGCTCGGACTCCTTTTGATAATATTCGCACAACTCGCAACCCCATCGTCCCCCTTCTACCCTGATATAAGTTCCACCATCCTCGGGGATGAGACCGTCCTCTGGGGTATAGGGATCGTGATCGTTATATTTATGTTCTACTACGCATACAGCCAGAGCAGGCAACAGCAGTAATTAACAATAAAAACGTTCTCTGGAAGCGTAAAACCTTATAAATGTGATAGGGCAAATAATTAATATGGCGGCATTTGATCAGTTGATACAGAACATGATGAATCTGGAGTTCTTCCAGTTTCTTTTCCCGTTCTTGCTTGCCTTAGCGATCGTCTACGGAGTGCTCAGTTGGGCACTGAAAGAACAGTTGCCGAAATCAGCGAGGGGAGTGATCTCCCTTATCATAGCGTTCTTCGTGATGCTGTACTCCAGTTGGAACTACATGGTGGTTTCGTTCTTCGCGAACATCTCTGGCGGATTCCTGATAGTCGGTTCAGGTATTCTCTTCATAATAATACTCATGGGCCTGGTCGGCCTGAGACCTGAGGACCTGTGGCCAGGGAAGGAGAAGGGCAAATCCAAATGGATAGTGGTATTGCTGGTGGTATTCATTGGAGCATTGATATTCTTCGGCGCAGGAGGTTCCTGGTTGGTAGGAATTCCGGGATGGGCGGCAGGATCAGACTTCTGGACAATAATATTCTTCGTGATAATACTGGCAATAGTGGTATTCTGGATGGGAGCAGAAAAGGAAGATAGGGAAGAAGAAGTAAAAACTCCTGGAAAGCCCTGAACTCCAGTTAGCATCAGAATCCCTTTTTATTTCTATTTCTAATTTTAATTATGGTTAAGAGTAAACAGGCGAAACCTTCGGGCTGGAAGAGGATAGCGAAGGAAAGGGTTTCGATCCTTTTCAAACAGGCAGGGAAGGAGTTCAGGAAACATCCCGAACGTTCGAAACGTTACGTGGAGCTGTCGAGGAAGATAGGGATGCGCTACAACGTCAGAATCCCTAAAGATCTCAGGAGGAGGTTCTGTTCGAAATGCTCCTCTTACCTGAGGCCAGGGGTCAACTGCAGGGTGAGAACCAGCGAGAGCAAACAGGCTGTTACCGTGACATGTTTGGTTTGCGGTTTCGTTTCTCGTCATCCTTATATAAGAGAGAAACAAAATATTAAACAATGAAGCTTGTGATCTTTCTCGGTTTAATAATAGTCTTCATATCATGTTTTTTCATATTCTTCACCTTCCACACGCTTCTTGGAGTGAAAATGTCCTGCGAGTACGGGATAGGATCGAACATTTTCAGCTGTAACGTGGAGGAACTGAACTTCTCTGTTGTTTTCGGCATACTGGTCGTTGGCCTGTTCCTCTTTGTGGATACCCTGGTTGTCTATCTGATGATAAAAACATGGGCCCCGGACCTGTTCATGTACAGGCTCTCGAGGTCCAGATAGAGAAATCTATTCAACGCCCAGCAATTTTCTGAAAATCCACGTTGCCGGCAGTGTGCAAATTATGTACCACATGAGCCAGTTCAGATGGTATCCGAAGAAGGGCAGGGGGAAGGGCATTCTTATCAAGAGGTACATGGAGGTTTTATCCTCTTCCGGGAAGACGTGCCAGTCAATGTTCCCTATGTTTGCTACTTCCCCGCTCGAGTAGGATTCCTCATCAGAGAAGTCCCCGTTACCGTTAGTATCGATCGCTACGCTTTCGCTTTCGTATTTAAGGGTGTGGTTGAAATCCATGAAGGAGAAGTATCCGATTCCATTCTCGTTCGTTTCAACAACGACCCCGCTGTATGTCTGGTGGACGAAACCCAGGAGGAAGATCACAACAATCATTGAAACGAACATGGGCTTCATGTTCATCTTGAACTGTTTCTGGCTCGCCTTCATCATCTCGCTCAGGTATTCCTGCGACTTTTTCGTGTCCTTCCTTTTCTGCGCCTCGTTCGCTTTCTCCCGATAGAACTTCATTTCCTCCTTGATCTTCCTGATCTCTCCGGGCTTCGTGAATATCCTGTACATCACCGTTATTATCAGGGAAAGAACCATAGCCCATATGAAAATGTCCTGATGTGGTAAGAACATCAAATCACCCGATTAATTCCTATTTGTAAGCTGTATTTATATATTTCAGTGTTTTATCAGATCGCCCAGCTCTTTGACAGCGTCCATCATTCTGTCCTCCCTGAACCTTATTATCTTCAGGTTGGACCCGCACATGGAAGAATACGTGGTGGCGTAATACCTGTTGATTCCCTGCTGCTCGTTCACTCTTTCATCCTTGCTCTCCATTTCGAGAATAACGATCACATCGGGCTTGAAAGTCTGAAAGAAGGTTTCTGGGGTTGCCAAAAAATAGCCGAACATCGGATTGTATATGCTCAGGTAGCCGTTCACTATTATGTTGCCCATCTGCTCCTTGAGATCCTTTATCACCCTCCTCTCCACGCCTTCATAGAAATCAGACATCACCTTTCTCGCGGAAAGCATGTCCTTCGCTCCCTCCATTTCCTCGTTTATGTTCCCCGCTTCATCGAAGTCCACGTACTTGAACTTCTCCTTGTATCCCGATCTCTGGAGGGCGAGGTTGACTATGGTTTTCCGGTCGATCTCCTTTAACCCCGAAACGAATATCATCTTCATACTAATTATTTACCCGTGTCTTAATATATACTTTAGATCGGTCAGCAGTTCTGTCTTGCTTGGATCCTTTCTGTGGAGTATCCCGAGGTAGATGCTGACGAAATTAAGCATGTACATTACGGAAAGTATCCTCGAAAGGTCTGAATGGTAGATGCTCCGTATCTCGATCACGCTCCCCCCGGAGTTCCTGACCGCGTCCTCTGTGAACTCTATCCTCCTTTGCATTTCCCTGTCCTCCTCCCTGTCCCTTATGAAGATGACGGCAAGCATCTTCGAGAGGTTTCTGGGTGATTCCCATCCAACTATCGCGTTGTGGCTCAGTTCGGGGAAGTTATCCGAGAAGGAGTGGATTTTCGAGTTCTCATTGAACTGCGCCTTCGCACGCAAAGCGACCGCCTCGAACTTCCCGAACCCGTAAATCAGGGGGATCTTTCTCCTGAGTTTGATCGCGATCCTCTTCGCCGGGTTGTCCTTTGTCCTGACATCCGGGGTGAGCTCGTCCCTTGTTTCCTTCAGGTTCCTGACCACCCTCCCCAGGTCTGATCCTTCCCTGATGAACCTGATCTTTCTCAGAACAACCAGCAGGGGGAAAAAGAGATAGGCTATGGCGTATCTTGGCTGCATGCCCCCGGGGATTTTTATGAAGGGGGTTTTCTCTTCCCTGAATTCCTTTTCCAGCTTTCCTCCAGAGGTAATTCCTATCATGTTTAATTTCCTCTTCACTGCCTGCCTGAAAAGGCTCAAGGTTTCCTCTGTGTTTCCTGAATAGCTTGAAATTAAAACGAGCGAATCCTTATCCACATATCCAGGAAGGTCGTGACCCCTGAAAACCCTTATGTCGTGATCCCTCAGCCACGTCCGAAGGATATCGCCAGCTATCGCTGATCCTCCCATGCCGCAGATGCACACGGATTTGGGTTTTTTGAGCTTCAGGGTTTTTGAGAATTCCTTCCCTATCCCTATCGCTTCCTCGCACTGTTCAGGGAAATTCCTGATGGTTCCAAGTACGTTTCTCCTGTCAACTTCCATCATCCCTACTATATCGTCCAGAATCATCTCTTTATCTCCCCGAAGTTGAGATAGGGTTTCAGGACTTTCGGGATTGAAACAGAACCGTCCTTCCTCTGGTAGTTTTCAAGGATCGCCACAATCGTTCGCCCTGTTGCGATCGCCGTGGCGTTCAGGGTGTGCAGAACGAATTTCTCCCTTTTCTTGTTCACGAACTTTACGTTCAGTTTCCTCGGCTGGTAATCCGTGCAATTCGAGCAGGAAACCACCTCCCTGAACCTACCCTGTGCAGGCATCCAGGTCTCGAGATCATATTTTATCGAGGCGTTGTCGTTCATCTCCCCGGAACTTATGGACATGATTCTGTAGGGGAGCGAAAGTTTCTGGTGGAGGGTTTCGGTGTTCTTGATAAGTTTTTCAAACCATTCATCCGAATCCTCCGGCCTGCAGAAAACGAACTGCTCGACCTTGTCGAACTGGTGGACGCGGAAGATTCCCTTCGTGTCCTTTCCGTGTGATCCCGCCTCCCTCCGGAAGTTAGTGGAGAAACCGGCGTAGAGTTTCGGGAGGTCGCTTTCCTTGAAGGTTTCGTTCATGTGGTAGGCAGCGAGTGTTTGCTCGGCGGTTGCTATAAGAAACAGGTCTTCCTTGTCTATCTTATACAATTGGTTCTCGAAGTCGGAAAGTTCGGAAGCCCTCGCCATGGGATCCTTCCTGAGCATGAAGGGCGTCCAGATAGGGGTGAATCCCTCCTTCACAAGGAAGTCCATCGCGAACCTTATGAGGGCGAGGTTCAGGGAAACGAGCTCGTTTTTCAGGTAAAAGAAGCGAGCACCTGAAAGCTTCGAGGCCTTCTCGGTGTCAGCGAGGTCGAGATTCCCCAGCAGGTCAACGTGACTCTTGGGAAGGAAATCAATCTCCTTGAATTTCAATCCCTTCGATTCTTTCTTGAAGTTCCCGATGTGATCCTTGAAAACCAGGGGCTCGCCCCAGGCGCGAACGAACGAATTCTCCTCCTCTGTCTTACCGACAGGGACGTTCTTGTTAAGGATGTTCCCGATTTTGTACCGGTAGAGATCACGCCTGGAAAGGTATTCCTCCGCCTTTTTATCGTTTCTTGCTATCTCGTTGTTTATCCTTTTCATCTCCAGGATTTTCTTTCTCGTGGGCTTTTTCGATTTCTTAAGCTCTGCGATTTCTTTCGAGACCACGTTTCTCTTGTGCTTGAGCTTCTCGGCCCTCTGCAGGGAAGATCTCCACTTCTTATCGAACTCCACAACCATCTCCACGTTTTTGACGTCCTTGAACCTCTTCTTTTCCGATTCCCGGACCAAGTCCGGTTTCTCCCTGAAAACTCGCATGTCAAGCATTTCGAACACCTATAATAATTTCTTAATGCCCAGTTTAATAAACTTTAGAAATCATTCCTCTTCTTCGTAATTGACGAGCGTGAAGACCTCGTACTTCGTTAGCCTGTCCCTTCCCTTCAGAAAACCCAGCTCTATGAGTATCGCTATGCCCACGATGTTCCCTCCGAGCCTCTCAACCAGTTTCGTCGCGGCCTCCATTGTCCCGCCCGTGGCGAGCAGGTCGTCCACTATCAGGACGTTCTCCCCCTCCTTTATCGCGTCCCTGTGTATCTCGAACGCGTCCTTCGAATACTCTGTTTCGTATTCCTCCCTTATGGTCTCATGAGGGAGCTTCCCCGGCTTCCGCAGAGGGACGAAGCCCGCATGGAGTTTGTGAGCGATCACCGAGCCGAAGATGAATCCCCGGCTTTCAGCGGAAACAACCTTGTCTATCCTCTCGTCCTTGAAATGCTCCACCATCTCGCTTACCGCGTAACGGAAGCAGCGGTTATCGTTCAGAAGGGTCGTTATGTCCTTGAAGATCACGCCGTGCTTGGGGAAATGGGGTATGTCACGTATACTTGATTTAAGATCGATTTTTTCTTTCCTCTCTTCCATAACAAATTTTTATTGTGCAGGGTTAAAAATATTTTTTATGAGGATATATCTGGGCCCTGCGGGAAGTCCAGCACGCAGCACATTGGAAGGGGTGGCGAAGGTGAAGGAATTGGGACTCCACTGCATGGAGGTCCAGTTCACCCACGGGATAAAGATGGGGCTCGATCTCGCGAAAGAGATCGGGAAGGAGAGGGAGAGGGTAGGGATCGAGCTGAGCGTGCACGCCCCTTATTATATCAATCTCGCCAGCAAGGACCCGAAAAAGATTAAGGAGAGCGAACAGAGAATTCTGGATTCCTGCGAACGCGCGCATCACATGGGAGCAAAAAACGTGGTCTTCCATCCAGCTTACTTCGGAGGAAAGGACAGGGAAAGCATATACAAGATCGCGAAAGAACACATACTGGATATGATGGGGACGGTCGAAAATAGGAAGTGGGACGTTTTGATCTCTCCCGAGACCACGGGGAAGCATTCCGCCCTCGGGAGCCTGGAGGAAACGATAAGGCTTTCGAAGGAGACCGGATGTTCCCTGTGCGTGGATTTCGCTCACCTGTTCGCAAGGAATTACGGAAGGATGGATTTTTCTGGAATTTTCGAAAAGCTCAGAACCCTTCGAAAGAAACATCTTCATTCCCACTTTTCAGGCATAGAGTACACGGCAAAGGGGGAGAAAAACCATTTGAACATGGACCACTCCCCGGATTTCAGGAAGTTCGCGAAGGTCCTGTTCAAGCAGAAATGGCTGGATTCAATAACTATTATATCTGAAAGTCCAATAACATGGAAGGACTCTCTCAAAATGAAGGATTCGCTGGCGAAGCTGGGATACAGGTGGAAGGAATGATCGAGATATACACGGACGGGGCGTCCCGCGGAAACCCGGGACCCGGAGCTATCGCTTTCATAATATTCAAGGGCGAGAAAATCATAAGGAAGCACAGTCATTTTATAGGAAAGACAACGAACAACGTCGCTGAATATCGCGCCCTCATATCTGCGCTGGAGAGGGCGAGGAAACTTTCGAAGGAAGTCCGCTTGTTCTCGGACAGCAAGTTGTTGGTCAAACAGATGAAGGGCGAGTACAAAGTGAAAAAACCCCACATAAAGGAACTCTTCGAGAAGGCGAAAACCCTCGAGGGGGGGTTCGAAAAGATCGAGTATGTCCACGTGAACAGAACTAACCCTGGAATCAAAATGGTGGATAAAATGGTGAACCAGGTTCTTGACAGAATTGTTTAATTTTTATCAACCAGCTTAGCCTTCTCTATCAGGTAGATTCCCCTCACCCCGTTCCACTCCTTTCTCGCCTCAAGAATTTCGATTCTTTTGTTGAATATCGGGCCGTCGAGGACGAAGGTCTCGGCTTCGCCTCCCTCGAATCCCTTGTGGATTCCGTATTTCCTGCTTAGCTTTGCCAGATCGTTGAGAGCGGAGTGATCGAGCCTTCTCCCCAACCATTCCTCGTTCAACCCTTCCGCAGATACGGAGGTTACTATTATCTCGAAACCGGAAACTATGAGGTCCTGGAGATAATCACGCATGCTCCTCTGCCAGTGAGGGGCGAAAGATTCCAGACCGAGCTTCCTTGCGAGATCATCGATCCTCGCCTTCTGGTAACGGGATTCCAGGGCGCCGGAGACAACTCCCTGGATTTCGGGTTTGATCGATTTCAAAACCTCCTCGAGATCCTCGAGTTCGCTTTCCTTCTCTCCCTTGGTTTTCCTGGTTATGAGTTTTATCCCCATAGCCTTCGCCTGGAGTTTGGTCCACCTGACGTTGGGGTAGTGGAACATGTACGACTCGTCGGTTTGGGGGATTATCGTGACCAAATACTTGACGTTCATTCCCCTGTTCATCGCCTTGTATATAGCGAACGTCGAGTCCTTCGCTCCTGAAAAGAGAACAGCCACATTCATTAACAATTAATTGAAACGTTCCTCTTAAAAAGCTTGTGTGCAGAAATCATTGGAGCAGGTTTTTCAATTCCCCGAGAAATGTTCCGTCCAGGAGATAAACCTTCGCCGAACCGAGCTTCTCAGATCTGACCAGCGTGCCTATCCCTGTATGATAGGTTTCGTGCGCCCTCTCGATGTCCGAGACCGGACGGTTCATCGAGATCCCCCCGGACAAACGGTTGAATCTAGGGAAGATGATCAGTTCGGGGAGTTTCTTGGGTAGGGATTTGTATTTCTTTCCGAGCTTCTCCCTGTCGAGTTTCGCTCGAACCCATACGGGCTCGAAAAACCTGTAACCCAGGGAATCGATGAATTCGATCTGGGGGTGTTCGTGTCCTACGAAAACGTAATCGGATTTCAGGAATTCCTGGGAAGGCCAGGTGTGGCCGTGAAAAAAGAAGCAACCGTCCGTTTTGAACCCCCTGCTTGAATGCAGACGGACGTTGTTCGGGATGAAATCCTTCAGGCCGGAATCGTGGTTTCCCGGAAGGATTTCCACCTTTATTTTGTCCCCGAAGTGTTCCAGAAATTCCGGGATCTCCCTGAGTTCCTGCCTGCTAACACCCGGGACCTTGTGCTTAACGTCCCCGAGTATCACCAGACGTTCGGATCTGGTTTGTTTTACCAGCTCGTCCAGATCCCTTTTCATCTGTTCTGTGTTTGAGGGGATGCGAATCCCTGACTTGTAGTATTCGAACTCGATCCCTATGTGAAGGTCCGCGATCACGAGGGTTCTGCCCATTACCAGCGCGGGTCTCCCTGTCACGAATTTCTGCTCCATAGTGATTTATTCGGAGTTTATTTTTAAAATCTAACCCTAATTTTAAACCATGGCCACCAAGGACGAGATCAGGGACGAGATCGAGCTCGCGCGCAAGCACTTGGAGGAGGACGTGCATAAAAGGGAACTGGAGGCGGAGGAGAGGCTGGACGAGCTGCTTTCCAAGAAAAAGATGGAGTTCTGCTCCCGCTGCGGGAGGAAGATCGATTCCAGGATGGACTGGGGCGGGAAGTGTCTGCATGAAGGGTGTGAAGAACTCGTATGTCATGAGTGCTGGGCTTCCGAGGAGAGGAGGTTCTGCAGGAAGCACCTTAAGGAATACGTTAGGAAGGAAGGGAAGGAAGAACCGGAAGTGAAGGAGAGCAGGATGAAGAGGCTCACGCTCAGCTACATGGATTTCCTGAGGGACAGGTTTGAAAAATTCGAAAGCATGGACTGGACCCCGGAGGAGTTCATAAAGAAACCGGTATTCCAGATAAAGAACAGGAACTACGGGAAATTCAGGATCGTGGTCTACAGAAAGGGCTGGATAAGGAAGAGGCCGAAGATCGAATTCCTGGTCAGGCCGATCGAGGAGAATATCGAAGGGGTGATAAACGAATTCTTGGAAAGGGAGAAAAAAGTTCATATCATAATTGTTCTGACCGGAGATACGCCCTCCATCGATATTAAAACAAAGGATTTCGTTGAAAAGTTCAGCGACAAGAGGATTTCCCTGTTCCTGGGGGATGTTGAAATGAACCAGGTTTACTTCAATTTAAAGGAGAAGGTAACCGAGAAATACTCTTCCTGGGTTGATCCTTCCAAGGTTCCGATGAAATTCAGGGACATGCTGGCGGAGATCGCGGAAAGCATGTCCGGAAGGAAGATCGTTTCTGCAAAGAGATTCTCAACGGAATTCGGACTGGAGAATGTAACCGGCCTGAAAATCCTGAGTGAATGCGATTTTCTGGAGGGCATAAGCGGGACGGATTGCTTCATTCTGAGGGAATGAAATTTATAAATTAAGATTTCTTTTATATGGTATAGATCGAAGCGTACATGCGGTCCCGTAGCTCAGCCTGGTACCTTCGCTTCTCGCGGAGCGAGTGGGCACTTAGAGCGCACGACTGATAACTAGCGAAAGAAGTCTATCGACTTCGTCGGATATCGTGAGGTCGCGAGTTCAAATCTCGCCGGGACCATATGAAACAGGGGGAATTTATCGAAATAGAGTATGTTGGAAGGGTTAAACTAACGAATGAGATATTCGATCTCACCTCTGAGGAACTCGCAAAGAAGGAGAATATCTACAACCCTAAACATACGTATGGACCTGCCCTCGTGATCGTTGGATCGAACATGGTTATAAGAGGGGTGATGAAGGAGATCGAGAAGATGGAGGTGGGGGAGGAGAGACAATTCGAGGTCTCCCCGGGCGAAGGGTTCGGGATGAGGAACCCTAAAATGATAAGGGTTCTCCCCATTTCCAAGTTCATAGAGAACAAGATCAATCCGGTTCCCGGAGGTTATTTCGAGATAGACGGCATGCAGGCGAAGGTTCAGAGCGTATCCGGAGGGAGGGTGCGCGTGGACTTCAACAACCCCCTTGCGGGGAAAGATCTTGTTTACAGGCTTAAGATAGTGAGAAGGGTCGAGGGGAACAAGAACAAGGTGGGGAAATTGCTTTCGTATTACAGGATTGGTTATTCAGAGGTCAGGATAAAGGAGAGGTCGCTCGTTATAGTTTCTGAAAAACCTGTCAACCCGGTTGCGAAGAGGATGGTCACGGAGATGGCAACCAAATGGATAAAGGTGAAGAAGATCGAATTCAAAGAGAAGGGGGCAGGAACGAAAAAAAATCAAGGATTAAATAAAGTTTAAATAGCTTACTTCCATATTTTTTTTATAAATCTTTAAACTCATAATTATTTGAGTTTCGAAGGAGGGGTAGTATGGCGATGGAAAAGGGTTCCATAATTGATTCTGCTTTAGTTAGGGAGGACGTTCCAAAGGAAAAGGACACAGCGATGGACGAGGAATTGAGAAGGATCCTCGAGTCCAGGAAAGCTGAAATAAAGGTCTGCGGCGTAGGAGGAGCCGGTGGGAATACGGTTTCTCGATTGATGCAGGTTGGTATTGTTGGCGCAGAGACCATAGGCGTGAACACAGATGCTCAGGACCTGCTCTACACGGACGCGGATATGAAAGTCCTGATAGGAAGGGAACTCACTGGTGGTTTAGGAGCTGGTGCTGATCCAAAGGTTGGTCTTGAAGCCGCAAAGGAATCGAAGGACGACATAAAGAAGGACCTGGAAGGAGCGGACATGGTCTTCATAACCTGCGGACTCGGTGGCGGAACAGGAACAGGAGCAGCCCCTATCATAGCGGATATCGCAAAGAAGGTAGGAGCCCTTACTGTTGGGGTCGTTACGCTTCCCTTCACCATGGAGGGCAAACAGAGAGGTAAGAACGCGCAGGAAGGTCTTGAAGGACTGGAGAGCGTGGCAGACACCCTTATCGTCATACCGAACGACAAGCTTTTGGAGATCGTTCCTGACGTTTCGATAACCACTGCTTTCAAGGTAGCGGACGAGATCTTGGTGAATGCTGTTAAGGGGATAGCAGAGCTTATCACGAAACCCGGTCTTGTTAACCTTGACTTCGCGGACATCCGGGCGGTGATGGGTTCCGGAGGAATCGCGATGATAGGGATGGGAGAGTCAGACACAGAGAACCGGGCGCTGGAATCGGTTGAGAAGTCCCTGACCAACCCTCTGCTCGATGTGGACATAGACGGGGCGACGGGAGCTCTGGTGAACGTGTCCGGAGGGGAGGACATCACGATAAAGGAGTGCCAGGAGATCGTGGAGACTGTGAGTTCCAAACTTAACCCGGACGCGAAGATAATCTGGGGAGCCCAGATCATAAAGGAACTCGGTGACGTGATAAGATCTATGCTGATCGTGACCGGGGTGAAATCTTCCCAGATATACGGGCCTGAGAAAACCTATACAACCGAGAAAAAGAAGGAGATAGAGAAGGTCTTAGGAATTGATTTTGTTGGGTAGAATCCCCCCTTTCCTTTTTTAAGTATTTATATATAAACAGTCAAAACAAGAGATATTATAAGTGGTTAGATGAACATAAAGGAACTTATAAAGAACTATAGAAGGGTGATGCAGATCGCCAGGAAACCCAACAAGGAGGAGTTTCTCTCCACCGGGAAGATCTGCGCGATAGGTCTGCTCTTGATAGGGTTTATAGGATTCATCATATTCCTACCCTTCATCCTGCTGGGAGATCTCGCTCTCATAGGTTTCGTTTTTATAGCGATAGTTCTGGCTGCCGTGCTTTTCAGGGCTTAGGTGATTTCATGATATATACGGTACGAACTACATCGGGAAGGGAGAACATCGTTATGGACATGATCTACACCTCTGTAAAGGCAAAGAATCTCGACGTGAAAAGCATAGTCCACCCGAGTGAACTTAAAGGCTACGTGTTCATTGAGGGAAGACTCGGCGAGGTCCACAAAGCCGTTCAGGGTGTGATGCACATAAAGGGAGTGATAGACAAGCCTGTTGAGCTCCCCGAGATACAGCACTTCTTTGAGTCCAAGAAAGCGAAGATAATGGTCAGCGAGGGGGACATCATCGAGATAATAGGCGGACCCTTCAAGGGTGAGAAGGGAAAGATAGAGAGGATAGACCAGGTCAAGGACGAAGTCACGGTTGAATTGCTCGAAGCGAGCATACCAATTCCGGTTACGATTTCTACCGAGCTGGTTAAGCTGATCAAGAGGGAGAAGGCAGAAAAGAAGGAAGAGGAATGATTATGCCGAAGGAGAAAGTGGAAGTGATGGTTGAAGCCGGGAAGGCGAGTGCAGCGCCTCCCCTTGGACCCGCGCTAGGTCCTCTGGGCGTTCCCATACAGAACGTGATAGATGAGATAAACAGGAAGACGAAAGACCTGGAAGGGATGAAGGTCCCGGTTACCGTCATAGTTGATACCGTAACGAAAGGTTTCGAGATCAAGGTTGGTTCTCCTCCCGCAGCGGCGCTGATCAGGAAGGAACTAGGGATTGAGAAGGGATCGAGCGAGACAGGGAAGATCCGTGCGGGGGATTTGAGTGAGGAGCAGGTTAAAAAGGTCGCCTCCGCGAAGTTCGGCTCGACAGAGGATCGCTACGTTAACCAGATCAAAGGAACCGCCCGGAGTATGGGCATAACGATCGGTGAGGGAAAGCTTTCGGAAGAGGAAATGAAGGCAGCAGAGGAAGCGCACAAGAAAGCGGCAGAAGAAGCGGCAGCGGCGGAAGCTGCGGCTGCTGCACCTGCGGAAGGCGCTCCGGCAGAGGGTGAAGCCCCGAAAGAAGGGGAAGAGGCGAAAGAAGGCGAGGAGAAGCCGGAAGAGGCAAAGGAAGAGGAGAAGCCTGAGGGAGAGAAAGAGGGAAAGAAACCCAAAGAGAAAAAGGAATAAGTTTCACCCTTTCATTTCTGTTTTTTCAGCGAGGCCCTTTTTTATCAGTAGATCGGCGTTCGGTTCCGGGACAGTTGTAAGATCCCCTTTCTTGAAAGGGCCGTAATTCTTCATGTTTATTCCAACGAACTTCTCGACGTCCTCCAGGATCGTGACAAGAACGAGGTTTTCCTCCCCTTCCTCGAATTTCTCCTCCCTTTCCCTGTGGAATTCCTTTATCCGCTCGACAACCGTTTCGAAGAACTTTGTTTCTTCCGGGGTCATGTTCTCGGGAAGGACCCCTGAATCTATGAAACCGGGAGCGGAGTTAAGGATCTTCCTTTCCCTTGCCTGGAATATCGTGCGCAAACGTCTCTTTACCGAATCAAGCGCCCACCTGTCGGGCTCGATCTTCGCAACCTTTGATTTGTTCTCCAGATAGGCCTTCACCTGCTCGAAGAAATCCTCGGGGAGCTTTGTCAAACCCTGCGAGTTCTTCTCCTCATCGAATATCCTCCGAATCGTTTCGTCCGTGAGCATAATTAATTGGTACAGGCTAGAAATATAAAATTAAGTCTTTATTTAAATTTATGAGTGATCTGCTTCACACCTTTAGGTTTAAGCCGAGACCATCTGCCATACCCTTGCTAAGAGAAAAAGTTGGTGAGAATCTTATCAATTTCGAGTGGGTAAGAGCGGCTCACGAATGTTATAATTATAAATTTTTCTATAAGCCAAATAACAAAACTATAAGAGTGGAAGTACATTATGGAACAAGTGCTCCGGCGACGGAAAGTAGACGTAATCTGAGAATTGCGGCCGCCGAAACCCTTGAAGAAGAAGGCTACATATAAACAATTTCTTTAAAAACCGCTAACGTAATAATTATTATGCGCCAAGGTGATTGCCATGCCCATAAGACAGCCCATAATAAGCGTGCTCGGTCACGTGGATTCGGGGAAGACGACTTTGTTAGACAAGATCAGGGGAAGCGCTGTCGCTCCCGGGGAGGCCGGAGGGATCACCCAGCATATTGGAGCGTCCGAAATCCCGATAAAAAACATAATGGGGATATGCGGTGATCTTGTCAAGAAGATGGGCATCGATGTCAAGATACCAGGTCTTCTTTTTATCGATACCCCAGGTCACGAAGCTTTTACGACCCTTAGGAAGAGGGGAGGGTCGATCTCGGACCTCGCGATCCTGATAATCGATATAAACGAGGGTTTTCAGCCGCAGACAGAGGAGAGTCTGATCTTCCTTAAGGAGTTCAAGACTCCGTTCGTTGTGGCTGCCACGAAGATCGACCGCATACTCGGGTGGAGATCCGAGGACGTGTGCTTCCTCCCGAACTTCAAGGAACAGGAGGAGCGCGTGCAGAACGAGGTGGAGGAGAAGATTTACAGGATCGTGGGCCAGCTCGGGGAGAAGGGATTCAAATCAGAGCGCTACGATCGCGTGGGGGATTTCGCAAAGGAAATCTGCATCGTCCCTGTCTCGGGCGTGACAGGGGAGGGGATACCTGATCTTTTGGTGGTTCTGACAGGACTCGCCCAGAGATATCTGGAGGAGAGGCTTGAGGTGACTTCCGGTATGGGAAAAGGGACGATCCTGGAGGTGAGGGAATTCAAGGGTCTGGGAACGACAATAGATGTCATACTTTACGATGGCGTTGTGAACAGGGGAGACACGCTCGTTGTCGGAGGGAAGGAGATATTCACGACAAAGGTCAAGGCCTTGCTCAAACCAGAGCCCCTGAAGGAGATGAGGGTGGAGAAGATGTTCAGGCCTGTGGGTCACGTGTCCGCTGCGACGGGCGTGAAGATATCGGCTCCTAACCTCGAGAACGTGATAGCCGGGTCTCCGGTCAGGTTCCTCAAGAGCGAGAGGGATCTCGGGAAGGCGAAGGAGGACATAGAGAGGGAGATAGAGGAAGTGGAGATAGAAACCGAAAATGAAGGATTGATCCTGAAGGCGGACACTCTCGGGAGCCTAGAGGGGTTGATCAAGGCCCTGAGGGATCTGAAAATCCCCATAAGGAAGGCAAAGGTGGGGAACGTCCTGAAATCGGACGTGATGGAGAGCTCGGGGATGGAGAATCCCGTGATATTCGCTTTCCATGTGGAAATCCTTCCGGATGCTTCCGAATCCGCCAAAAAACAGGGCGTGAGGATCTTCAAATCGAGCGTGATCTACAAGCTGATCGAGGATTACCAGGAATGGGGTGAGGAGGAAAAAAGGAGGAAAGAGAAGGAACTCCTCGAGAGCGTGACCCATCCGGGAAGGGTAAAGATTCTCCCGGGTTATGTTTTCAGGCAGTCGAAACCCGCGATATTCGGAGTGGAAGTCCTCGGGGGAATGATAAAGCCCGGGTATAAGCTCAGGAAAAGGGAGAAAACCGTGGGAGAGGTGAAGGAGCTTCAGATGGAGGGGGAGAACGTGGACAAGGCGAAGGCCGGGGATAAGGTTGCGCTATCCATGGAAGGCGTTACGATCGGGAGGCAGGTGAGCGAGGGGGATACGCTCGAAACCGTGATGAAGGAAAAGGACTTCGAGGTCCTGAACAAATTCAAATCGAAACTACCGGGGGACGAGAGGAAGCTTCTCGAGGAATTCGGGGGGAAATAATATAAAAAACAAGGTTCAAGTGATATTATGCAATCCTATGAAAAACTCTTGGACGAGGCATTCGGGAAACTTCCAAAGCGTTCGGAATCTTCCGAGAGATTCCAGATGCCGAAAGCGAGCATCCTGCCGGCTGGGGCGCGAACCATAATAACCAACTTCGTTGAGATAGCGAATTCTCTAAGGAGAAAACCAGATCACCTGCAGAAATTCCTTCTGAAAGAGCTCGCCACGTCCGGGGAACTCCAGGGGAACAGGCTGGTCGTGCAGGGGAGGTTCAGGTCGGACGTTGTGGACAGGAAAATCGAACTCTACGCGAAGGAATACGTTTTCTGCCCGGACTGCGGGAAGCCCGATACGAAATTCCTGAAGGAGGATCGTTATCTTTTTCTCAAGTGCGAGGCGTGCGGATCAAGGCATGTGGTAAAGAAGGTTTAGTTCTATAAGAGCGGTATTTCCATGCAGTTGCAGAATTTATTCTCTGTCGCAGAACATATGTTCTCAAAATTGGAATCTATCGCGAGTATGTAGTCAGCTCCCTCGTAATCGACCCTGTACATCCATTGGATGGTTGTTCCTGTCTCGCTCTCTATCATTGTCCTCACTGATTCGTCCTCGAACACGGGAAGCTTGGGGTTGTATTTCAGGGCGAGCATACTCGCGCTAACACAGCCCTCTGGCAGGTTTTCATCCCCGCCCAGGGGTATGCCAAACATGGAGGACATCCCCTCGGTCATATTGGGGAAGCCCTTGAAATTGATCAGGGAAAAACCGAGGATAAAGATTATGATCCCTATCCCTATGATCCTTAAGGGGTCGGAGATAAAGTGTTCTGCCCTGGACATGTCGTGCTCCACAATCTTCGTTTCCCCATCATACGCCCCCATGATGACTTTTGCCTTTCTCTTTTCCTTCCAGAGGAAAACCTCCCAGTCCGTCTTGTTCAGTTTCGCTTCCCTGGCCTGGTATCCCGGGACGAGTTTTTCTGCCCTCTTCTTCGCTTCCTCCTCCCTGATGGGAGGGACCTTGTGCTCGAGAAGTATACCTTCAAGCAGACCGACCCTGTTTTTCAGCTTTTTCATCAGGGTTTTGGGATCCATTCTCTCCGCCTTTCTCGATATGAGATAGAACGCAACAGCGAATATCAGGGAGGACAGGAGACCTCCTACAGTGATGTCCAACTGGAAGAGGGCGAAGATCGGGTCCTGGAGGAAGAAGATGTAGTCTGAGAGAGCGATACCGGAAATCAGGCAGAAGAATCCCACGCAGAAAGTCAGGACCATCCTCACGGGAAATATCAGGTGTTTCCTGAGGCCTTTCATAGCTATCGCGCCGAAGAACCACGCGAGTATCACGTAAACCACTATTTGGATTAAATTCAGAAGTTGCGGGAGCATTTCCAGGAGGCTCAGTATGGATCCGTCCATAGATAATAATTGTTCCCTTTCCTATAAATTATGAACCTTTTTAGTTCTGAAATAAAATAATAATTATGTTCGAGGATCACATATTCTGCGAAACCTGCGGTAGGAAATACCCTGCAGGCAGGAAAATATTCCGCTGCGGGAGGTGCGGGGGTTCGCTGGAGGTGATCTTCGATTACGGGAAAATGAGAAGGAAGGTGAACCTTAAACTCCTGAGATCGAGGAGATTCGATCATTTGCGTTACCTGGAATTCTATCCGGTCAAAAAGCCGGTCTCCATCCAGGAGGGCGGAACTCCGCTGGTGAGATCGAGCAATATCGAACATTCGTTGGGTCTGGGCTTCCAGCTGTGGTTCAAGAATGAGGGATTGAACCCTTCCGGTTCCTTCAAGGACAGGGGATCTTCTATCGAGATAGCGAAGGCGAAGGAATTCCGAGCGAGGAAAGTGGTTTGCGCCTCCACGGGTAACATGGGGGCGAGCGTTTCCGCATATTCGGGGCTGGCGAATCTCGAGTGCTATATATTCACTCCGGAGGACGCGGTTCCAGTGAAACTCGAGCAGATCCTTGGTTACGGAGCGAGGTTGTACAAAATATCCGGCTCGTATTCCCAGGCAGAGAAACTCGTCAGGGAGGCGAACAGAAAATACGGCGTCCACCTTCTCGGAGACTACCTCTACAGGAGGGAGGGGACGAAATCCGTGGGGTTCGAGATACTCGACCAGCTTGATTTCAGAACGAAAGATCTCTGGATCGTTTCTCCAGTGGGGAACGGAACTTTGATTTCGGCTGTGTGGAAGGCGGTAAAGGAGTTCGAAACGCTCGGTTTCATAAAGGACAGACCGAAACTGATTGGTGTCCAGGCAGAGGGGTGTAACCCCGTGGTGAAGGCTTTCAGGAGCGGGGTGAACGTGAAACCGTTCAAGAGAGCGAGAACGGTTGCGGTCGCTATCGAATGCGGTGATCCCCTTGACGGGAGGAGGGTTCTGGAAAGTATCAGGGAATCCGGGGGTTTCATGGAGAGCGTGAGCGACGGGGAAATCCTGAAAGCCAGGGAGATGCTCGCGAGAAAGGAGGGGTTGTTCGCGGAACCTGCCGGAGCCGTCAGTCTCGCCGGACTGCTCAAGGCAGGGAAGAGGATAAAGAAGAGAAGCAAAGTTGTGTCCCTCGTGACAGGGCATGGATTGAAAACCCCCAAGACTGACATCCCGGGAAGGGAGATAAGGATTTCGAAAGATCCCGGGGTTCTGAAGGGGATTTTCGGGTAACGTTTATAAACATTCCCCTTTATTATAATCATAAGAACAGGTCAGTGAGAGCTAACTTGTATCTCCAGAGGGCTTGTTCTAAAATTTCGAAAGAAGCACACTTCGTATGCTTCAATGAAGAACGGTAAGGTGAAAATATCGCACGAATGCATTCAAGGAAGAAAGGGAAATCGAGTTCGAAAAAACCGATAAAGAAGGAAGCTAAATGGGTAGAGTACAAACCGAAAGAAGTCGAGGATCTCGTGATAAAATACGCGAAGCAGGGTTTCCAGAGCGCGAATATAGGTATCGTTCTTCGAGATCAGTACGGAATCCCGTCCGTGAAGCTCGTTACGAAAAAGACGGTGAGCCAGATCCTTAAGGACAACGATCTCTATTCGAAACTCCCGGAAGACCTCTTCAACCTCCTGAAACGGGCGGTCGAACTCCGCGTTCACATGGAGAAGAACAAGAAGGACTATCAATCCTACAGGGGTCTGGAGTTAACCGAGTCCAAGATCCGGAGGCTCGCGAAGTATTACATCAGAAAGGGCTCGCTCCCGAAGGGCTGGAAGTACGATCCTGAGCAGGCTAAGCTGCTTATCAGGTAGTTATTTATTGTAATTTTCTTTTACATATTCCTCGAGCTTGTTGAATGATTCCTCCAGGGTTTCGAGGGGTGGGAGGAAGACTATTCGGAGGTGATCGGGCTTGGGGTAGCCGAACCCCGTCCCGAAAACCGTTAGGATCTGTTTCTTTCTCAAAAGATCGAGGACGAATTCCCTGTCGTCCTTCACTCCAAGATCGAACTTGGGGAAGGCGTAAAAGGCTCCTTTCGGTTTCACGCAGGAGAAGCCTTCGATCTCGTTAAGCCTCTTGTACAGGAGATCTCTTCTTTTTTGGAGTTTTGAAACCATCTCCGGTATGTGATCCTGCGGACCTTCCAAAGCGGGCTTTATCGCGTACTGGAAGGGACCGGGAGCGGAGAGTCTCGCTCTAGCCATCTTGAAAACCGCTTCCTTGAATCCGCTTATTTCGTCTTTAATTCCTGTGAACACCGACCACCCGACACGCCATCCGGGACAGATATAGTTCTTTGAAAGTCCGTTAAAGGTTACGACCGGCATGTCATCCGTCAGGGACGCGAGTGGCGTGTGTCTCTCCCCGTCGAACAGGATCTTGTTGTAGATTTCATCTGTGAAAATCACGAGGGAATGCTCGTTCGCGAGGTCTATTATTTCCTCCAGCGTATTCCTGTCGTACATCGAGCCTGTCGGGTTGTTGGGGTTTATCAGAACTATTCCCCTTGTCTTGTCGTTTATTTTCTTTTTAATATCGTCCAGGTCTGGCTGCCAGCCGTTTTCTTCATTGGTCATGTACTGGTTTGGAACAGCGTTTATCTTGTGAACCACGGCGAGATAAATAGGATAGGTGGGAATGGGTGTGAGGATATTCTCTCCTGGGTTTACCAGGGCGTTGAGAACGAGTTCTATCCCCTCGCTCACCCCTGTCGTGACAAGAACATCGTCTGTTGTGACGCCCTTTATGCCGAGTCTTTCCTGTTCCTTGGCTATCGATTCTCTCGCCTCGGTGACGCCCATGGAATTTGCGTAGTTGCTCTTGTTCTCGAGCATCGCTTTGTTCACTGCGCGTATCATATGTTCCGGGGTCTGGAAATCGAAGACATTTGGATCGCCTATGTTCAGGTGGAGAATTTTTTTGCCCTGTTTTTCCAGCTTCGTGGACTCGACCACCACGTCGCGTATCGCATACGTGATCTTCTCCGTTCTTTTCGCAGGAGTTATTTTCATGCAGATCAATAACCTTATTTGAAAAGGTAACTTAAATCTATTCCCACACGAACTGGAATCCTTTCGGGATTCTTTTTCTTTCCTCCTTCAGCCTCCAGTAGGACATTATGAGCAATCCCGTTATTATCCCTCCCACGTGTCCGAAGTTCGCTATTCCCGGCTGGAGACTGAGAACCCCAAGGAAGGTTTCCTCTATCAGAAGGAAGATTATGAGGACAGCGGCAGGTAACGGGATCAATCCGAAAATGTATACCCACTGCCTCGGATACTTGAAGGCGTACGCAGCGAGAACGCCGAACACGGCTCCTGAAGCCCCGAGAAGTCCTATGCCCATTTCCCCCATCATCAGCATCATCATTAATATGTAGAAGATCGCGGATCCTATTCCTGAGATCATGTAAACTATTAGGAACCTGTTTCTTCCGAGTGTTTGTTCCAAGGGGAAGCCGAATATCGCGAGAACGAACATGTTCAAAACGATGTGCATGATTCCTCCGTGAAGGAACATGTAACTCACGAACTGGTAATAGTGACCGGAAAGGGCGAGGGAGGGGGTGAGGGAAAGTATATCCGTGAACAGAGGGAAGAATATCTGGACTACAAAGAAGGCGAGGTTTACCAGGATAATGTAGAATGTCAGGGACTCCTTAAAGTTATAACCCCTCCGAATAATCATGTTAGCACCATTCTGATTTTATCTTTAAATTCCCCGAACTGGTTTATAAATGTGATTCCCGGGAATTCAATATCCCGGTTCAGATAATGGCCTGGTCCATGTCGAGTATGTCCGGGGAGTGGGTTATGGAACCGATCGAGATTATGTCAACTCCTGTTTTTGCGTATTCTCCTATGTTATCGTCATTGATCCTTCCGGAGGCCTCCAGGAGGACGTAGCGGTAAAGATCCTTTGCTTTGAGCTCCCTGACTGTTTCCTTTATTCCCCTGGGAGCCATGTTGTCAAGCATGATTACGCAGGGGAATGTCCCCGGCTTTGACTGTAGTCTTCTGAATTCCCTGGCAGCTCTGAGGGCCTCCCCCCTGCTCTCCACCTCTATCTCTATGAAGAGGGATTTTCCCTTGTCCTTCCAAGCCCTCTTGAGGGCCTCTTCGATGTAGTCCTTCCTGTGTCCGGATTCCTTCAGCCTTTCGAGATGGTTGTCCTTTATCATTATGGATTCGGACAGCCCCAGGCGGTGGGCCAGCCCGCCGCCAAGGCAGACGGCCTTCTTGTCCAGCAACTGCCAGTGTGTCTTCCGTGTGGCAGCAATGAAAACTTTTTCTTTCCTCGTTTTCTCGACGAGCCTCCTGGTCGCCGTTGCGATGCCGCTCATCCTCTGCAGAATCTTCAGGCCTGTCCTCTCGGTCTCCATGAGCAGTTTTCCAGGACCGGAAAGTTCGATTATGGCTTCTCCCTTCTTCACGGATTCCCCGTCCTTTTTGCGCGGCCTGGCCCTTATGCCGTGCTTCCCGTAGAACCACATGGCCTCCTCGATTCCTGCGATAAGGCCTTCACCCCCTGATCTGATAACCGACCTGAAAGGCCTTGTCTTTCTCCCGAAAAGTGATTGCGTGGTGACGTCCCCCCTGCTTCCGAGGTCCTGCCTGAGCACATCCGATGTGAATATCCTGACCCATTTCGCGTATTCCCTGTTCTTCAGGTTGAGTTTCTCCACCCTCCAGAATCCCTTCTTTACGAGATCTGTCCTATTCATTCACACAACCTCCAGCATCCTGTCCAGGGCCTTCTTTGCCCTTGTCCTGATGTCTTCAGGGACCGTGACTCTGTGCTGTTCCTTTTCTAGGGACTCGAGGACGGAATTGAGCGTGGTCTTCTTCATCTGCAAGCAGATGTTCGCGGGTGGCGCGCTCAGAAACGTCCTGCCCGGGAACTCCATCTTCAGCCTCTCTATCATGCCTATCTCTGTTCCTATTATGAATTTCCTCGAGGTGCTTTTTTTTAAGTGCTCCAGCATGCCGCCCGTGCTGAAAATATTGTCCGCCAGGTCTATGACCTCTGGCCTGCATTCGGGATGAACGACAACCTCTGCGTCAGGATGGATTCCCTTGGATCGCCTGAGCATTCCGGCCGAGAATTTATCGTGAACGTAACACCACCCCTTACAGGGGATAATGTTTTTCTTGGTGTGCCTCGAGACGTAGTTAGCGAGGTTATGATCAGGCACGAAGATGACGTCCTTCTCGTCCAGGGAATTGACCACCTTGACGGCGTTCGAACTCGTGCAGCATATGTCTGACTCTGCCTTCACCCCTGCGCTAGTGTTAACGTAACTGACCACGGCGGCCTCGGGGTGCTTGCCCTTCAATTTCCTCATATCCTCAACGCTAACCATGGCAGCCATGGGGCAGCGGGCCTCTATCTCAGGAAGCAGGGTGGTCTTGCCGGGGCTCAGTATGTGGGCGCACTCTGCCATGAAGTCAACGCCGCAGAAAACTATCATCTCAGCTCCTGTTTCCGAGGCCTTCTTGCTGAGGCCGAAAGAATCTCCTATGTGATCAGCTATCCTGTATATCTCGGGCCTCTGGTAGTTGTGGACTAGGATTACGGCCCCTCTCTCTTCCTTGAGAGTTCTTATCCTGCCTATCAAATCTTTCATGCAACCATCACATAAAGAATTACACTTTTTTATTAAAAAGGATTATGTTGTCCCTTATAGTAATCGCAGATTCTCGTTAGCGAACATTCCGGACACTTCGGTCGAATTGGGTTGCATATCTCCTGACCGAATTTCACGAGACCGATATTAACGACAAACCGATCTCTTCCGGGAATTAGGGATTCCAGGGTCTTTCGGACGTCCTCCACGTTCTTTTCGCTGGAAACGAACCCTATCCTTTTCGATATCCTGTTCACGTGCGTGTCGACCGCGATGGTGGGGATTCCGAAACCGTAGGAAAGCGTTATATCAGCGGTTTTGAATCCCACGCCGGGGAGTTCCATTAGTTCCTCCCTGTTATCAGGGATTTTCCCTTTGTATTTCTTCAGGATTATTCTTGAGATCTCTCTTATCCTCTTCGCCTTCTGCCTGTAGGGGCCTGAAACCCTTATTAGTTTTCTTAATTCCCTCTCCGGAAGTTTCGCTATCTTCTCGGGCGTGTCCGCTACCGAGAACAAACGCTCGCTCGCCCTCGCTGTGTTCTGATCCTTCGTCCTCTGGGAGAGGACGCAGGAAATAAGGGTCTGGAATACGCTTCTCTTCCTGTGTTTTTCCACCCTTGCTGAATACCTTTCCTTCAGGAATTTTACGAGCGTTTCCGCTTTCTCTTTCCTGTTAATTGAAATCACCCAGTCTTCTCTGGCGGAGGATCCTGCTCTTCCTGATGAATTCCGTTATGTTCAACCTCAGCTTGGAATCTATATGTTTCAGAGCGTCTCTCAGGGTTTCAAACCTCGAGGGCTTTGAGAGGAACGCGTTCCTGGCTGTCTCCCGGACCACCCATACCCCTAACGGGATCGTATACCCCTCGTGAATCTCCCGGAATCCCACCACGCGCGCCTGTTTCCCTATGCGATTGAGATATTCGATCACGGCGAGCCTGCTCGCGTAGTATCCGCCTGCCTGGAGGTTCGCGTACTTCGTTCGTCCGTGGAAGGGCTCGTATTCCTCCAGGATTTCGGTCTTTTTCAGATTGAAGGACCAGGTTGATCCCGGGGACCACGCCTCGAAATTCTCGAACTCCCAGTTCCCCGGCATTAAAAGAAAGGAGAAGTGATTGTCAAGATACTCGCTCGAGAAAACGAAATAATCGTTTATCTGTTTCTGCTCCTTCACCTTTTTGACAAGCCTTTTGAATATGATATCATCCGTTGCGGTGATCGACCATCTTGTGGGGACGAGCTTCCTGCTTTTCTCAAGGCCGAGAATTCCCGAGGAGAGGATGTTCGAAACCTTGTAAACGTCTTTTGCTTGCTTGTACAGCAAGAAGCCTGCCTCCTCTGCCTTCAGCTCGTCATTAACGACCCTTTCGGTCTTCCTCGGTATAACCGGATTCTCCGTTATCCTCATTTTCTTCAGGGAAGCGGAAGGCCCCATCGGCTGAACGATGTCGGAGTATTCGAAAGAGATCGTGGGTTTCTTCTTGAATTCGAGCTCCACATCAGTCGGTTTCTTCGCGAGAGCGAGTTCCTGCGTGTTCTCCACGAACCGGGACCTTGAAAATACGTTCTCCCTCTGTTTCGAGCGCAGAACGAAGGAACGCATCTCTATGATGTTCGAATATGGTTTCCCGAACCAACTCCGGGGGGAATCGATGGTCTCGAGGTGGTCGGAATCCAGGGAGGCGAGAGGTCCGACATAAACGTTCGGGTAGAAGTTATGCCCGATAAAAACAGAGGTGGAAGGCCCGAAGAATTCGTTTCCTATCCTCTCCTTTATCTTTGGAATTACCCTCTTTCTCGATAGTAACGGACAAACCCTCCATCCACACAACCTACGAGAGCCCTTACATAACAGACACAAGCGGGCAGGAGAAACCATGCAAATCGCCTCGCTAAAGGATTGATTTTTATAGTTATATATTCAAACTTTCCGTATAAAATTCAAAAAGTATTTAAACTACCGTTAATAAATAAATTAGGAAAAAAGAGGCGGTTTCTAACAGCGGTGGTTATAGACAAGAAGAGAGTGTCAATCTAAATTACAATTTGGGACAATAAATATCAAATTTTGTAAAAGTCTATCATTCGGGAATTTCCCGTGGTATTCATCCCAAGCGGAGAAACTTTCTACATCCCAACCGTTATCAACAAATACAGTTCCAGATAATTTGTCATCCGGAAGGAAATGTTCAGTTCTAATTTCAATGCATTTGTCCCCTTTCTTTTTAATATCACCAGAAATTGAATTTACAAAACCATCGAAACAGACCGTTAATTTAAAATTTTCCAATTTATTATTACCAGAATTTATAGCCTCGATGGTTTTTTCGTAACATTCTGGACAACCCTTTGCTGTTTTATCGATACCACTACAAAATTGATACGTTCTGCCACCAGTTGTATACAATTTATAAAAGAAAAGGAAAAAACAATTATACTGCTCTATACTACCATTCCTATAAACAAAATTCCATTCATCTACTAAACCTACGTCTGCAATGGTACTGCCATCAATCTCCAAACTTATATCTGGTTCCCTTCCTATATCCTTATTCAAAACTATTATCATTTCATCACCTGAATGAAAATTATAATGAAAACCATATAGTCCTGAAGGTAATTTACTAATGTTAACGAGCTCTTCCTCACCAGGCATTCTAAAGATATGGTTTAATGTAACAGTAACATCAGAGTATTTTCCAAATAAATAGATGTTGACAAAATCCGTTATCGTATCCCCTGTAATAGCATTTATGAAGATGCCTGAAAGGTTTCCAACTAAGAAAATTAAAATGACAATAAAAACCTTTCTCTTGTTAGGAAGTCTCATTCAAACCATCACCAGAATTTAAACCAACTTCTCCCCTTCCAGTAGAATTTTCTTCCCTTAACTAATGCCCATTTTTCATTTTGTGTTAGCTGCTTAATTTCTTTCTCCAATCTCCGGGCTTCCGACCTAGTCCGACACTTTTGCTTCCAAGCAAGTCTTACGTAGTCAAATCTTCCGGTATACCTTTCTGTATCTCTGTATATGACATTCTCAATGTGTTCAGAAAGTCTTGCAGAAATATCATTCGTCTGTCCGGTGTAAAAGTTTGTGAATCTTCTCCTCTTATAACACTTGAGAAGATATACCCAGTAAGGCATTCAATCCTCTCCAATTAAAAATTCGAGAAAGGTTTTAAAAGGGTATGTTTAAACCAAAGCTCTTAAATCAATAAAGCTAAAAATTAAATATGAGAGTGTTAGTCTTGGCTCTCGTTGTTATTTTCATTGCATTATTTTTAGCTACATATCCGCAACCGAATTTAACAGGAATGGTTACAATTTCTGTCTTGCCTGATGGCTCAAATTCAAAAAATCTAACATTTACTAAGGCTGGGGATCAGATTGTTTACTTACTAATACCAAAAAATGCCAATGTTATAAACGCAAATTTGAATGTAAGTGGATTAATTGGATATGCTTTTTATGGTATTGAAAATGGCGGTTTTGAGACAGGAAATAGTTTGGGATGGATAAATAGTCGTGAAGATGGATGGAGTTCAAATAATGCACCAGAAGGTAGTTGCTATAATACTTGGGGATATAAGGCAAGCACGGTCCAGAAACACTCTGGTAATTATTCATGGTGGATGTCTTTAAGTGGCCAAGCCAACACTGCTCTGTCTATAAAGAAAGATATAACAATCGATCAAATTAATACTCAATTGTCTTACTGGAGATATTTGTATATATATGGATGTTCATTGATTAATTTTTACGTATACCTTAACCATCCTAATGGAGCACACATAGCTACATTAGAGCACTTTGATGGGTATACGGGTCTAGTTAATTGGACTAGAAAAACTTATAATATAAAAGACTACACCAATAAAGACAAAGTCCAAATCGAATTTAAAATATCTTCTGGTAACTGTATCTCTATAGGTTGTCATCAAGTATACATAGACGATGTTGAGATTGGTGGTGCTGAGGTATATCCGATCAATCCAACTCTTGATATTGGCAACGATGGGGATACTCAATGGTTTCATTCTGGTGAATTTGACACGAGAGAAAAGACACCAAGCCTTTCAACAGAAATTAACGAATATTTGAGTACATGTGTCCCAGATGCAAACAGAGAATGCTTGGTTCCGTTAGTTTTTCGATCAGAGTCAGCAGGGACAATTGAAATTTCTGATATTAATATAACTTACAATCTTGAGGAATGCTCTGACTGGACTCCTTATAATCAATGCTCAGCAACAAAACCAAAATACTGCTCAAACGGGACTTTGGTTGATAAATGTTATCTTTGTGATTGTCCTGCCGGCAAAGTGTGCCGTGGTGATGGAACCTGTGTTATTAGCTATTATTTTTGCCAAAATGGGGATGTTTATAAAAACTATACAAACTATACTTGCATTAATTCTCAATGCCAAAACATCACCACATCAATTCTTATAGATGATTGTAGCGAGGCAGATGAAACTTATTGCAAAGAAGGTATAAGCAGTTGTGTTAGGGACTTGATATTTACTGAAGCTGGAAATCAGATTATCTATATTGATATTCCAAAAAAATCTATCGTGAATAATGCAACTTTGAATTTAAGTGGATTGACTATCCCTAGTGAAATTAGTTATTTATGTAATGGGATGGATTGTAAGGCATATTCTGGTAAATATCTCCGTACAACGAGTGATTATGGTTGCGGTGATCCAGATGATATTAATTTCACAAATGGTAATGAAATATCTGATTACAACAAAATACAAAGTAATGATGGTATTTATGAAACATCTGGACCTATCGTAAGAACACACAATTACGCTTTCACAAAATTTATTTATACACTTGAATATGATACAAGCAGAATTAATAATATAACTGTTTATTTTGATGGAGGTGGAGATGCTTCTTGTAGCGGAAGTCATCTATACATTTATAATTTTCCATCAAACACTTACACAAGATATAGAACTACAGATAGTTGGTTCGAAACTTATACCAAAGTTTTTGATGATTTATCTCCCATAGTAAATAATTCAAGGAATCTTATTGTAGTTGCAAGGTCTCGTGCGACAGGACATTACGGTGTAAATTGTGCAGCTTCCAGTCCACCAGGATCGGGTTGTGGAATATCAACAGATATAATTAACGTAACAATAAAGTTAAAAACACTGGATACAAATCCTACAAATCCGTTTCTTGAGGTAGGAACACCGGACGGAATTTATGAATGGAGTTATTTAGGAAAATTTTTCACATTGGAAACAACTCCAGACTTCTCAGCAGAACTTAACGAACATCTAAGTACCTGCATACCGGATACCGAATTTAATTGCACTATTCCTTTGGTTTTTCATTCAGATTCAATAGGGAGAATTGAAATTTTTAACATGAATGTTATGTATGAATATGCCGAGTGTCTTGCTGATTCAGATTGTGATGATGAAAACCTCTGTACAACTGATATTTGTTCTGAATCCTCCAGAACTTGTTCTAACGAACCAGTAATTCCATGTTGTGGGGATGGTTTATGCGAGTCGAATGAAACGTATTCAAATTGTTGTTTGGATTGTTCATGCCCAACTGGATATATATGCCAAAACAATAACTGTATTTCTGAAAGGACTGAAGAGCCAGGAGACGGCTCAGGTACGATAACACCGCCGGGAACTGAACCTGAAAAACCATCAATAAACATAACTAAGAAAATTAATGAGATAGTTCCTGGTGAAATGGCAAACATAACAGTGGAAAATAATGAGACGGGTGTCAAGGAGATATACATAGAGGTAAAAAATCCTGTTAAAGAAATAGATGTAAATATTGTGAAATTCCCACAAAAGCCTGCCCAAGTATTTCATGAAGTTGCAGAAAATGTATATGAATACCTTGAATTGAGCATGACCAACGTGACTGATGAAAATATTGAAAAAGCAACAGTGGGTTTCAGGGTGAACAAGACTTGGATTGCGAAGAACAATATCAACAAAACAACTGTTAAGCTGAATAGGTATTTCAACGGGACTTGGTACGAAATGCCCACTATTCCGAGTGGGGAAAGCCCTGAATTCGTTTATTATGAGTCGGATGTCCCTGGATTCTCTATATTCGCGATAACTGGGGAGGAAATAGAAGAACCGAAGATGTGCGTTCCGAACGAAAAGAGATGTTCTGATAATAATCTTGAGCAGTGTGTTACAGATGGAACCGAATTGTCAATTCTGGAGACTTGTGAATATGGATGTAATGATGAGACCCTTTTATGCAACCAGCCACCAGTTATTGAAACAGTTATGCTGTATTTCTTCATTTCATCTATTGTGATAGCTGTTATGGTTCTTTATTTAGTCATTAAGAGAAAGCGAGAATTTCTGTGGAAGTAAGTACACAACTACATAATGAGCTTCTAATAGTTTGAAAGGAAAAATTAATTATGGAATTGAATTTTATATGGGGGAAATTGGTTTTTATAGTTATAAGTTTAAATTAAACTTTATGAAGCAGCAGCAGAAGCAGGTGTTGATGGCGGTATTCATTGCCTTCATAATGATCGCTTCCGCGATCGGGTTCGCCCTCCTTCAGGGCGTTCCGAAGGATTTGGGTCCAGACACTCCAACATTCCCGAACGTGGTGGAGAGGGTTCTTGATCCGGAGGAGAAGCTCGCCATCCTGAGGGGAGGGAAGAGCCTGATAGAGTTTCTTTATCCCTCCAACTGCACATATTGCTTTGAGAGGAGAATCATGTACGAGAACTTCGCGAAATCCCAGGAATTCAAGGACTACGTTGTTCTCGAGACGAGCGTGGAGGAGAACGTGACAGCGGACTGGATCGTGATTGCATACACAGGGGATCAGACAGACCTTTCGGACGTTAACACAACGGATGATCTCATGGAGATATTCTGCGATTCGAGCGTGGTCAAACCGAACATATGCGTGCTGCAAGAGATTTAAATTCAAATTTATAAATATAACCTGACAAAACCTATTATATCGATTGACGACTTGAATCGAAAGCGTAGGTCGTCCTTCGAAACTACCCATTGTGATCGCATGTACAAGATTTTGGAGATAAGAGACAGGATAAGGGTTTCACCGGACAAGTTCAGTCTGAACCTCGAGGATGCGGTGAAGACCAGCCTGGAGGAGAAACTGGAGGGATCGATAGACAAAAATGTAGGCGTTATTCTATCCGTCCTATCGATAGAGAAGATAGGGGAAGGGGTGATACTTGCAGGGGACGGAGCGCTGTATTACCCTGTTGAGTTCAAGATCCTTGCATACCTTCCGGAGCAGCACGAACTCGTGAAGGGGGATGTGATAGACGTGACGGAGTTCGGGGTGTTCGTGAGGATGGGACCGGTGGACGGGATGGTTCACGTTTCGCAGTTGATGGACGATTTCGTTTCGTATGATTCGAAAAACCTCATGTTCACCGGGAAGAAAACGAAAAGGAGGGTGAAGGAGAAATCGCAGGTTATGGCGAGGGTTATTTCTGTGAGCATGATCGAGAGCCAATACAAAATCGGATTGACCACGAGACAGCCCGGACTGGGGGCGCTGGAGTGGTATAAGAAGGAGGAGAAAAGGATCGAGAAGAAGAAGGTACATCCGAAAAAGAAAAAATAAGGTGGATTTTATGGTTGAAAGGGAAAAGGTATGCAAGCACTGCAAGAGGTTCGTTATCGGGGATAAGTGCCCTGCGTGTAACACGAAGGATTTCACCAGGACGTGGAAGGGCATGATTATCGTGAATGATCCCGAGAATTCAGAGGTGGCGAAAATTCTGGGCATAGCGGCTCCTGGTAAATACGCCCTGTGGGTGAAGTAGGTGTTAAGATGGTAGTAAAGGTTATCGAGGAGAAAAAGAACCCCCTTCTGAAAAGGGAGGAGGTTTACTGCATTTTTGAACACCCGGACAAAGCGACGCCTTCCAGGAAAGAGATGCTGCCTTCCCTGGAAAAAATCCTTAAGGCCAAAAAGGATCTGATAATAATAGACAAGATATTCTCTGTCAAGGGCAGGGGGGAATCGAAAGTCCACGTGTTCGCGTACAAGAAAAAGGAGGACATACCGAAGGAGAAACTGGAAAAAATGCAGAGGAGAATGGAAAAGAAAGAGGCGAAGGGAAAGACGATCGAGGAGGCGAAGCCGGAGGTGGCAAAGGAAGAGGCCGGAAAGGAACCGGAGGAAAAACCAGAAGAAAAGGGTGAAAAGGAAGAGGAACCCGAGAAAGAGGAGAAGCCTGAAGGTAAGGGATAGTTATGGCAAAGAAAGAAAAGAAGACAAGAAAGAGGGGCAAGAAAGAGAGAAAGGGAAGAAAACACGAGTCCATAGAGGTAAAGAAATACTACGAGATCAAGGGCGATAACCTGGAAAGGAACAGGAATTTCTGTCCAAGGTGCGGATCTGGCACTTGGCTCTCGAAACACAAGGGGAGATCCTACTGCGGAAAGTGCGGGTACACGAGCTTCGGAGGGAAAAAACCACCTGAAGAGACCAGGCCTGAGGAGAAAACCACGGAAGAGGTTAAAGAGGAAAACCCTATTGAGGAAGAGAGGGCGAAGCCTGAGGAAGAAACAAGGGAAGAGAACAAGAAAGAGGAAGCCAAAGAGTAATTTTCTACTTATTAATTCTTTTTTGAAAAGTATTATAACAGCCGGGCCTGTAGCTTAGTAGGATGTCAAATGACGCAGGTTTTACCTGCGTCCACCTGCAGTAGAGCGTCAGATTGCGGATCTGGAGGTCGCGGGTTCAAAGAGCGTCTGAAGCAGGTTTCACCTGCTTCGTTCGAAATTCCCGCCAGGCCCATAGATTTAAATTTAAAAAACAATCAAATAGTTATTAACCGCAACGGGGCTGTGAGGTAGTCTGGCTATCCTGGCGGGCTCCAGTCTTTCGAAAGAGTGGAGCGATGAGGGTCTTATGAGGATTAAGATCCTGTGATGAAGAGAGACCCGTATACCTGGGTTCGAATCCCAGCAGCCCCACTTATTTTTTATTCCAGCCAGGACAAAGAATTAATATGAGGGCTCAAACCGCCTTTGAATATATGGTCATAGCAATGATAATTCTTGGTTTCCTCGTGCCCATATGGCTGTACGTATCACAGGTCCAGAACGAGAGCGCGGAAACCCTGGCGCTGACCTATGCGAAGAACGCGGTCAAGAAGATAGCGGAGAACGCGGATCTTGTCTACTCCCAGAGATTGGGGGCGAAGGTGAAGGTCGGTGTTTACATCCCGAACGGCGTTGAGGAAATAAACATAACCGGGAAGACCGTGATAATGAAGGTTTATTCTTCCTCAGGAGTGGTTGATATTTTTGAGACATCTGCGGCGAATTTGAACGGGAGCCTGCCGACAACCTCAGGCTTCCACTGGATCCTGATAGAGGCAAAGGGAGACTACGTCCAGATAGATATGTCGTGAGTTATGAAAGCTCAAACGGGTGTGGAGTTCATGATACTTTTCGGGATTTTCCTAGCTGCAATAATAATAATGGTGTTCGTGGTCTGGGGGTACGTATTGGATATAAACGTCTCGACAACCGATCTCCATGCGAATTCGCTGTTGGACAGGGTATCGGGCAAGCTGGATACCGTATTTCTCGAGGGTCACGGGTTCTCAGTCAACTTCACGCTGCCCGAAACGCTTTCGGGCATCAATTATTCATTGGACATAAAGAACGGTTTCGTGTTTCTGAACATTAGTGAAAGGGTTTACACCAAAAGGCTCATAACGAGAAACGTGACCGGGGATCTCGAGGTCGGCAAAAACATCATTGAAAACGTCAACGGCGTGGTGGTGATATCATGAAAAAAGGTCAGGTTTGGTCGCTGGATTTCGTAACATCGCTAGTCATATTCACCCTTGTTCTCATTCCTTTGCTGTTCGTCTGGAACTATGTGAACATACAGAACATGGAGCAGAGGACATTCGATGAGATAGAGACGTTGGCGCTGTCGATCTCGGATTCCCTGATACGGACGAAGGGCGTACCCGAAAACTGGAATTCAAGCAACGTGAACGTGATAGGCCTGGCAGAGGGGGAGAACGTTCTGAGCATCCCGAAAGTCTCGGAATTCCTCTACATGGGGAACAATGAATACGACCTCACGAAAAACATACTCGTGGGCAGATACGATTTCTTTTTCAGCATAACCGACCTGAACGGGACGGTATACGGGACGGCAGGGAGCAAACCGGCTGACAGAACGATCGTCCCTGTTGAGAGGTATTGTTTGTATAACAACAGGGTCGTTAAGATAGAATTGGCTCTGATAGGCTAGAGATCGACCTCGAACCATTTGTATTTTATCCTTATTTTATAGCCCATCTTTCTCAGTCTTTTTATTACCTGCACGTCCTTCTCTCCCTTCCTGGAGAGAAACTCCTCTATTCCCAGCTCCAGAGCGATTATAGGGTGGATTATATTGACTATTATGTCCTTATCTACCAGCTCGATCTCGGCGGCAGGTGACTTCCCAAGGTATACCATAAAATGAACCCTGCCGACAATGCTCCTAAAAATTTCTCCCAGAATGTTCATAAGGATCAAGAATTATTTTTTCTTAACGAAAGGCACTATCGTGAACTCCACGTTGCCGTTCACCTTTACCTGCGAGTTCCCTATGTTGAACTCTACTCCGTCAAGGTTTACCTTTGTCTTAGTTTCCTTTCCTTCAAGTATCTGAAGTATCTTAAGGAAAAGCTCTTCCTTGTTTTTGACTATCTCCTCGAAAACGCCCATACACACCACCTTAGATCAGATTATATAATATTTGTCTTTTATTTTAAATAACTTATTAACGTATTCCCCACTAATTCTTAATATATGGTGGAGAAGATAATCGTGGGGAAGGGGTGGAAGGATCTCAAAAAATACGGACCTAGAGGAACCGCTTACATAGGGAAGCACATCGTCGGGAAGGGAGAGGAATCCCACTTGACGAACCCCATCCACATGGACGTCACGAGACCTCACGTCGTTCTTGTGTGCGGGAAAAGGGGGACGGGAAAATCCTACACCGCAGGGGTGGTTGCGGAGGAGATATACCGGCTTCCGAAGGACATCAGAAAGAACATATGCGTTCTCATGATAGACACCATGGGAATCTACTGGTCCATGAAGCTCCCGAATGAAAGGGATGCGGACCTCCTGAAGGAATGGGGGGTAAAACCCGAGGGGATAAAAACGAACCTCTTCGTCCCGAAAGGGTATTTTGATGAATACAAGAAGGCAGGAATAACAGTGGATTTCCCCTTCACGGTTTCCGTTTCCGAGCTGACCTCTGAGGACTGGGCGATAACCTTCGGGTTCTCCATGATAGATGAGTATGGGATCCTGATAGAGCAGGTTATGGAGAGGCTGGAGGAAAGGGAAGGAAATTATTCGATAGAGGATATAATAGGGGAGATAGAAAAGGACGAGAGATCGGGAAAGAAGGTCAAGGAAGCGCTCATAAACAGGTTTTTAGCCGCTAAGGAATGGGGGATATTTGAGAAGAAGGGGACGAAAACCGAGGATCTCCTGAAATCCGGGACGATTTCGATCCTAGACGTTTCTCATTACATGCGAGTTTCGGAATCGTGGTCGATTCGCGCGATGGTTGTCGGATTACTCAGCAGGAAGATATTCAAGGAGAGGCTGGCGGCAAGGAAGGTCGAGGAATACGGGAAGGTCACGGGCCAGGCCAGGAAAACTATCCCCATGATATGGATCATGATCGATGAGGCTCACCAGTTCATCCCCGAGAAGGGATCGACAGCCGCCTCCGGTCCTCTTTTAACGCTTGTCAAGGAGGGGAGGGAACCGGGGATTTCGATGCTCATGATAACCCAGCAACCGAACAAGCTCCGCGGGGACGCGCTGTCGCAGGCGGATCTCATAATCTCCCACAGGCTGACATCCAAAGCGGACATAGAAGCCCTTCGCTCGATCATGCAGACCTACATGCTCGAGGACATACAGGATTACCTGAACGAGCTCCCCAAGACCAAGGGATCAGCGATAGTCCTTGATGATAACCTCGAAAGAATTTACGAAATTCAGGTTCGTCCGCGATTTTCCTGGCACGCCGGAGGCTCGCCCATAATATTGAAAGAGAGGAGCCTGCTTGAGGGAATGGAAACCTGAAATCTATCTCTTTATCTTTCCCCTCTTCTTTACGATCTTTATCCTCTTTATCCTCTCCTTGTCTGCGTCCTTCACCATTATTCTGAAGTTCTTCAGTTTTATCTTGTCCCCTTTCTTGGGAAAGCGCCCGAGCTTGTTAACAATAAGGTCAGCGATCGTTTCGAGATCCTTCTGCTTGAACTCGATCCCCATTATTTCCGTGATGTCCTTCAGGGGGGTATCCGCCTCGACAATTATGCTCTTCTCGTCCAGCAGGCGGAGTTTGGTTTTCCTCACGTCGCTCTCATCGTATATCTCTCCCACGATCTCTTCCAGCAGGTCCTCAAGCGTGACCAGACCTTTCACGCTACCCTTCTTGTCCGTTACGATCGCGAGGTGGGTTCCTGTCTCCCTGAAATCATCAAGTAGTAGGGCGAGATTCTTGTCCTCACCAACGAACATCACAGGGGAAACGAGCCTCTCGATCTCCATGTCGAACTGTTTCCTTTTCACGTGTCTAAGTATGTCCTTTATGTGGACGATCCCTATGATGTTGTCAAAGCTGTTCTTGTAAACAGGTATTCTCGAATACCTGGATTCCAGTATTTTCGTCATGACATCAGACAGACGCATGTCAGAGCGTATGGAAGCGATCCTCTTCCTCGGAGTCATAACCTCCGAAACTTTCGTATCCCCGAATTCAAAGATTCTGTGTATCATCCTTTCCTCATCCCTCTCTATGATCCCTATCTCCGTTGCCATTCCCAGGGCGGTCTTTATCTCCTCCTCTGTTATGGTTGCTTTCTTTTTCTTTGTGCCAAAGATCCTCAGAATCCCCAGGCTGAGGTTTTCAATGAAAATGACAACGGGGTAGAATATCTTGGTAAGGATGTAGAAGGGCCCTGAGAGCAGGAGGGAGACCCTCTCCGCGTTCTGGTAGCAGAAGGATTTCGGTGTGATCTCCCCGAAGACAAGGATTATGAACGTCATCACCCCCGTCGCCACGCCCAGACCTGCCGACCCGAAAATCTCCGTGGATATAACGGTAGCGAGCGCGGCGGCCGCGATGTTCACCAGGTTGTTCCCGATCAGGATGGTCACGAGCAGCTTGTGCGGCTCGTCCTTAAGTTTTCTAAGTATTTTCGCCCCCCTCTTTCGCTGGCGGACAAGCTTCCTTACCTTTATGTCGCTCAAGGAGAAAAAAGCGATCTCAGAACCTGAGAAGATGGAGGAGAAAACCAGCAGAATTATCAAAACCAGTATTTCCAGCCACATAAAAAATAATTGTGTTTCCTGGCTTTTATTTGTTCATTTCCTTCGACAGCTTGTTTACCTTGTTCTCGATCTCTATTATCTTCGAGACGAGTTCCCTGTATTTCTTTTCGAGTTTTATGTCCGTGTCTATCCTTTTCTTGTCAAGCTTGTGGACCCTGTAGTCAGTCGTTCTCTTGTGTTTGGTGGCGATTTCGAACGTGTTTTCCAGCTGCTGCGAGATCGAACTCAGTTTCTTGTAGATGTCATCCTGGTATCCCACGACTTTCGTGTTTGTCAGCTCTTCCGAAAGCTTCCCCGCTCCTATGATAACCACGATGGCCAGAAAAATCGCAAAGGATTCGAAGGGCATCGCTGCAGCAATAACCCCTGTCAACAGCGAGAGGGCGATCACTGCGAACAGTACCCAGAATATCTTATCCCAGTGCCTGAACCAGTGCATACTCGAAAACATAGTTATTATTTAAAGGTAAAGAATTTAAAGGTTTTTTACCCTTAATTTTCACGGTTTGTTAAAGTTTTTAAACTTGTATCCCTATATAACGTTTATGAAATTCCCGAAAACCCTGCGCACCTACTGCCCGAAGTGCAGGAAGCACACGGAGCACACGGTGAAGCAGTCCAAGAGGAAGGGACGTTCCAAGGCTCACCCCCAGTCCCAGTCGCAGAGGAGGTTCAAGAGGAAGATGGAGGGATACGGATCCTTCCCCAGGCCCAATCCCAAGGGCGAGGGAAAGCCCACCAAGAAGGTGGATCTCCGCCTGACGTGCAAGGAGTGCAAGAAGGCGCATACAAAGAAGGGTTTCAGGGTAAAGAAGTTCGAGCTGGTATGATGGATATTAACGATAAAGGAAGGTCCTACGTCCTGGAGATGGCCGCCAGATCCTACTGTGAAGGTTTAACGGAAAGGTTTGACCAGGGATACAAAAGGCTGCTATTCCTCGCCAGGGCGTTCAACTAGAACTGTGACTCCCGGGCCGGAAATATACAGTCCGGGTGTTCACATGACCAAAAACAGAGGTTCGGTAGAGAATAAGTTGAAGGAGCTTCTTTCTGACAGGACTATAACCGATAGGAACAGGGACCATATACTGAAATTCAAGGACAATTGCGTTGCTGAGGTCATGGGCAATAACAGGATTCACAAGTATCTGACCTACCTTCCCAAAATCGCTAGAATTCTTAAAAAAGACTTTAAAAAAGCTGAAAAGGAGGATATCCAGAGGGTTCTGGCTGAACTGGAGAAGAACCAGAGCTATTCTGCGTGGACGAAGTACGATTTCAGGGTGATGATAAAGCGATTCTACAAGTGGCTTGAGGGAGACGATGAAGTGTATCCGAAGAAGGTCAGATGGATCAAATCCTGGGCAGTTGTTAAAAAGGCTAGGGGGGTCCTTCCTGATGAGCTTCTCACTGTAGAGGAAATCAAGGCAATGATAGAGAATTGTTATAACATTCGCGACAAAGCGATAATCTCTGTTCTTTACGAAAGCGGATTTCGAGTGAGTGAATTCCTTGGAATGAGGATTAAGCATGTGGATTTCTCTGGGGACCTTGCTCATATCACTTTTGAAATAGAAGGAGCTAAAACAGGAATGAGAAAGATACCTCTGATAAACTCCATTCCCTATCTGGCCAATTGGATTGGAAATCACCCAAGCCAGAATGATCCGAACTCATATGTGTGGATATCAAATGGCCACGTAAATCACAATCAACCAATGTGCTATGGCAATCTGATGGATTTGCTGAGAAAGATAGCTGTGAGGGCAGGCGTGAAGAAGAGGGTTAATCCGCACAATTTCAGGCATTCCAAGGCCACAGAGATGGCAAAATCCCTTACAGAATACCAGCTATGTCTTTACTTTGGCTGGAAGAAATCAGCAACAGCATCCACATATGTTCATCTCGCAGGAAGGGATCTGGACATAGCAATAAGGGAACTGGCTGGATTATCAACTCCAGAGCAGAAAAAGAACGAGCTCGAGCCAATCAAATGCCCACGCTGCGAGAAGACAAACGAGCCCACAGCAAAGATGTGCAACAGATGCGGATTGATTCTGAGCGCAAAGAACGCCATGCAAACAATGTTCTGGCGAGGAAAAGAACTGAACACTCCTCCCTCTTAGTTTATCCCCCCTTTCCGCCCGAGCGAGTTTTACTATACAAATCGTTTTTATTGATAACTATCTGAAATTTAATTGGATGGTTTTTATGAAGAGAAGTAAAAATAATAAAATAAAGACAAAAACAGGAAAAACTCCCATCATGTACGAATCAGATTTTATTACCAAAAAGGAGAAGAGGACTCTAATAATACAGACTGCCACTGCCGTTATTCTGGCCGTAACTGCTGTAGTCTACGCTGGGGGTGTTTTTGTCCAATATAATACTTTTCAGAACCAGTTGGACCTAGATAATCCACATTTTGTAATATCTTTTGATCCAAATCAGGCGTGTAGGGACAGTATAAATGAACTTGATAGTCCATGGATTAGAATATCTTTGAAGAATTACGGTAAGTATCCAGCAAGTATAAAATTCAGTCCTTTGGTAGAGGGCATATCATTTGATGGGGGTGAAGAGGTAAGTTATGTAATCACTGAGGATTCAATAATGGAGAATTCAATACGACTGAGACCCAATCTTTCTACACAGAATTTCACAGTATCTTTAATGTACGATTGTACACCAATTCCAGTATCATATTATAGGTTCCCATTTTGGACTACTCGTGATGCACCCTGTAATTTCTGGACTGATTGTGGAATAAGATGCGAATATGAAAGAAAATATGGATATAACCATTGGGAAAGAGTAGGGGATATAGAAGGTTTAAGATGGTATAATGGAAAATGCAAGAGACTAGTTTTATAAAGCCATTTGACAAATTCATACAAGGCGCTGTGTTGGCATTTCCTTGGCGGCCAGGGGTTTACGTATATTATATTGAATATTAACTTATTAACAATTAAAACAATAATTATTTATGGCCAAACATAAAAAAGCCATAATCATAATTCTTTTATTAATTGTTTTTATAGCCCTACTGTATCTTTCTATACCACTATTTATTTGCCCTATTGTTGATGGGGTTTCTTGCAATAATATTACTTTAACAGGAATCTGGAATTCTGATAATGATTATGTCATTGAAGTCAAGAATCTCAATGGCTCCTCTTTAGATAATGATAATCCAATTTTTGAAAATGAGGCATATTGTCAAATATTTTTAAAAGAGAATGACCTGTCTTTTGATGAATTTAAAAACTACACGAGAAAAATCTCAGGTATGGTCCGCACCTACCAAGAAGTGAAAGAGACAGTTTCTAATGTATCAATACCCTATAGAATACAATTAGAATTTAACCAATGTTATCCGTTCGGGGGATTTTATTGTCCAGGATACGAAGTAAATATTGATACCCCGCCTTGTTTTTTCTATCAGATTGATAAGGAAACAGACCCAAATATTGCGTTGCAAGTATGTGAAAAGACCACACTCGATGTCGAAGGTAGTAGCAAATGTTATAGAATAGTAGCCCTAAAATTTGCTGATGTAGATACAGATATGGCTGTTGCGTTATGTGATAGAACAGCTATTTTCGGTATTTATGAGAAACTTAAATGTTATAAAAAAATTGTAATAAAGTTAGCTGAGAAAGACATTAGTAAAGCTATAGATATATGTGAAATTGAAGGCATGTATTGTCGTGGAGACGTTATAGAACACTATCAGAATACGTATAACATTACTGGAGAGAAGTTGGTTAAAGAATGTCTATATTATGAATTAGGGGATAAAGTAACCGAGCGACTGTGTGCACACAACAGCATCTATCTTTATGGTTGGCAGGGACATCATGATTTAGTTTACATGTACGGCAATGGTTATTCTGAGAAAGCAAAGATTCTTTGTGATAAAATGCTGCTTTTTTATGGTAGTGATGAATTATGCCTTAAAAAACGAGAAGGAACCATTAAAGAAATTAATAGGCCAGGAAGCGCTTTAAACCAATTCGTTCTGCAACACCCCGATGGTTTAGGAGAACCTCAATAGTTAATTTAAAAGTAAAACATACTTGCATAATATCGATTTAGAATGAGACTCGTGAGACAACCAAATTGTGCAGAACCAAGTTAATTTATAAAGCCATTTGACAAATTCATACAAGGCGCTAGGCTGCGATATCCTTGGCGGCCAGAGCGGGCGGCCTGGACATTGAAAATCTAAGAAAGAACGACGTTATACTCCTGTTGATGGGACACGGCCTGGAATGGGGAGACATGGACCTCAGAAGTCTTTCCAGAGATGTTAAGTGGGATATCAGAAAATTGAAAGAAAAAAAGGTGATATGATGGCTTCGAAATTTTTAAGGGTGAAGTGCAGGAAATGCAAGAACGAGCAGGTTGTTTTTGAGAGACCGTCCTCCAGCATAAAATGCCTGGTCTGCGAAGAGGTTCTTGCAGAGCCCACGGGCGGGAAGGCGAAGATAAAAACCGACGTTATATCCAAGGTTTAGGTGTTATTTTGGAGAAAAAGATTCCTAAGAAGTGGGAGCTGGTCGTGTGCAGGATCAAGAAGATCAATCCCCACTCCGTCCTGGCATACCTTGTGGAATACGAGAGGATGGGATTAATACACGTTTCCGAGGTCGCATCGAGGTGGGTGCGAGACATACGGGAGTTCGTGAAGGAGAACCAGTACGTTGTCTGCAGGGTCATGGAGGCGAACACTGAGCATATCTCCCTTTCCCTCAAGAGGGTCTACAAGGAGGACAGGACAAAGAAGCTGAACGAATTCAAGAGGGAGAGGAGATCGGAAAAGCTCATCGAGATGTGCGGCAGGCTGCTGAAGAAGAGCGCGGAGGAGGTCAAGAAGGAGATAGTCCCCGTCCTGGTGGAGGAGTTCGGCTCTCTCACGAAAACGTTCGAGATGGCCCTAAGGAAGCCGGATCTCCTGAAAAGGAAAGACATCCCGGTCAAATGGAGAGAAGCGATAATGGATATCGCCAAGAAGAACTACGCTGAGAAGACGTTCGCCGTAAAGGGCGAGCTGAGACTGATCACGAGCAGGCCCGACGGGATCGATCTCATAAAGAAGGCTTTACTGAAGGCCAAGAGCCAGGGCCTGGAAGTCCAGTACGTGTCAGCCCCCAAGTACGTCCTGATCGGCAAGGGCAAGAACTACAAGGAAGTGGAGAGCAAGGTCAGGGAGATCGGCGAGGGGATAGCCAAGGGCTTCGAGGGCGAAGCCAGTTTTGAGCTGGAGAAATAAACATAAAATAATAAGAATTTACTTGGTTATTTTAATGGAAACATTTTTTGGTTTTTTGGGCTTCCATTTGTATCTCTTGAAAAAGGGGAATCCTTCTCTTAATTCTATCCCTATTCCCATTTCCCTTAATGTATTCGTTTCTTCTTTGCTCAGCTGCGTCAGGTAAACCCTGTCGGTTGTCACTGTACTTCCCTTTCCGGAAATGTATTCGGCTGTTCTGGCTGTATTCTGCATGCCGTCCAAATTCAGAAGTTTCGGTACGAGTTCACTGACAGGAACTTCCTTCGTAAATATGTACAGGTATTTTCTTTTCTTCCCAATTCTGTTATTACTAAGCTTCTTTCTTCTCGTTCTCCAGGGTATTTTCTTGCCGTCAACTTCAACGTAACTTCCCATGTCAGTTACCCTCCATTTCTTACTATTAAGTCCGAGATCTGGTATATCCAGCATGTTGGAAGCATGCTCTTCGATTTTCGTTCCTTCATATTTCCTTTCCAAAATGTCAATCCTGGAACCACTCAATCTCGCATTTTTGAGGGTTTTTCCCTTCCTTTTGAAAGCAAGTTGTTTATAAGACTCGCCTTTCTTGATCTCACCGTGAGGTTCAAATCCCATGTTCAAGATATCACTCACCAAACCCTTAGGTATACCCTCTTGGTTCGTGATCTGATAAACAGCTTCTGAATTCCTGTAAATCCTTGAAACGTATTTTACCATTCAATCACCTCTATTTGGAATATCCTTCGGGCAATACCATTCCGTCCGGTTTGCCTGTTTCAGGATCGACCATGTCGAAAAGCTTAATCTCCTCTCCCGTATCGAATTGATGCATTTTCTTTCCACCATTCACCTTTTCGAGCATGTCCTGATGGACACCCCATGCAAGCCCGCTGTGCTTTATTGGTTCATGCATGTAGTTATTCCAGGCAACGCCTGATGTACACTCAACTGCCTGTATTTCCGAACCATTATAGGCTTTCACAGCATTGGCATAATTGTTGTATTCAACCAGTCCGAGGCCTCCTGCCGCTCCTATGGCTAGCGCAAAGAACGCCAGGTGATCGGACGTCTTTCTCGGTAATCTTATCTTGTATGTGGTCATCCTAACCCTCCTTTATAAATTTTATCACTTTTTAATAGTTAATTATTACATATTTATTGATTTGGGGGTATTTAAAGCTTTCGTTTGCCTCTTCAAGCCGCTGTCAGCTGGATTTCCGCTTCCTCTTCGGGGATACTGTTTCCAGGAAGGGTGTAGCCTGATTCCGTGAGGGTGGCGTCCTCGTACTGCTTGCCTTCCCTGTGGTCCCTGTCGGTTGCTCGCCAGTTGTTTTCTTCCAGGATTAATTCGTCCGCGTGGTCGTCGTACCTGATCTCGCGGAATATCTCGAGAAGGTTCAGGTATTCCCCGATCACGTGGTCGGGAACGATCAGGTCGTATCGTATTTTGAACTTCTCGTAGAACAAAGAGGGATCTATGGATTTCTCCTTGTTTCTTCCGTGCAGGGACGGCCTGGTTTCGGCATCTACTAACATTCTTTCTCAAACCTTAACTTTAAAACAAGTATATTAATATATAAACAAAAATTTATAAAAATTTAGTGCCCAGCGTGTTAATATGGTCTTGGACAAACTTGGATCGGGCCTGAAGGAGACGTTCCGCAGGATCGCGGGCCTGGGGATCGTGGACAAGGAGGCAGTGGAAAGGATAGTTCGCGACCTGCAGAGAACGCTGATCCAGTCGGACGTGGACGTCCAGATAGTTCTCGGAATGTCGCAGAACATAAAGAACAAGGTTCTTAAGGAAAAACCTCCCAAGGGGATGACGATCAAGGAGTATTTCGTGAAGACGCTCTATGATGAGATCATTAATCTTTTGGGCAGGGAGAAGGGTAAGCTCGGACTGAAGCCCTCCAGGATCCTTCTGATAGGCCTGTTCGGCTGCGGGAAGACAACGACCTGCGGGAAGCTCGCGCTCTGGTTCAAGAAACGGGGTCTGTCCACCGCGCTGGTTGCCTGCGACACGCACAGGGCAGCGGCGCAGGACCAGCTCAAACAGATAGGGAAGAAGCTTGATGTTAACGTCTACTCCGAAGGGAAGAAGCCAGAGGACATCGCAAAAAACGCGGTTAAAAAAGCAAAGGAAAACGTCCTGATCTTCGATTCCGCGGGAAGGGACGCTCTGGACAGGGGATTGGCGAAGGAATTGAAAAACCTGGGTAAGATCATAAAACCGGATGAGGTTTTCCTCGTGATCCCGGCGGACATAGGCCAGGCAGCCAGGAAGCAATCCGAGGAATTCAACAAGATGGTGGGGATAACGGGCCTGATAGTGACGAAACTTGACGGGACAGCGAAAGGGGGAGGAGCTCTCGCTGCCTCGAGCGTTTCAGGATCGAACGTACTCATGATAGGGGTGGGGGAGAAGCTTGAGAACTTCGAGGAGTACGACCCCCAGAGGTTCGTCTCGAGACTGATAGGTTACGGGGACATACAGGGACTGCTCGAGAAGGCGAAGGAGGCAGGGGCGGAAGAGACCGCGAAGAAGTTAATGGAAGGGAAATTCACGCTCAACGAATTCTACGAGCAGTTGGGTTCCCTCCAGAAAATGGGCTCGCTCTCGAGCATGATGAACATGATCCCGGGCTTGTCCGGGGGGGCGCTCGCGAAAAAACTCCCGAAGGACTTCCTCGATGTGCAGGAGGACAAGATGAAGAGATGGAAGTTCATAATCGATTCCATGACCCCGGGGGAGAGGGAGGAACCTGACGTGATAAAGCAGTCAAGGGTCCAGAGGATCGCGAAGGGTTCGGGGACGACCCAGGCAGAAGTGAGGGAACTTCTTAAGAACTACAGGCAGATAAAGAAGGTCCTGAAGATGACCGGCGGGGGGAAGGCTTTCAAGAGAGGACCGCTGGCGAAGCTCGCGAAGCAGTTCGGGCTTGGAGCATGATTCGCTTTCTACCGAAAGAAATCATAACTTATATAAGAGATGCGAGCGAATTATTAATTAATGAAAAGAATCCTAATCCCGGCTTTGATATTCATCTTCATTTTTATTTCCTTCTCCAACCCCGCAGTCGCACCATACAACCAGACAAATCAAACCGCTAACTGCACGAATTACTTCGATGGGATATGCCCGGCCCAGTGCTCTGTTGATATTGATGCGGACTGCTGTTTTCAAGGAGGAAAATGCTGGGTTGGAGAGGAATGTTTTATCTGCATGACCTGCACTGATACCGATGGGGGTAAGGATTACTATGTTAGGGGGGATGTAAGCTATTGTGATTGGATCACTGAAGAAGAGCCTGGTTCTGGTGTTCCGGTTGGATGTGCACTGCATAGTGATGTGTGTAAAGATGGTGATGTAGTTTTGGAATATTATTGCCAAGAGGGATTAATCGTTGGAGTGGTCCATGCCTCAAAATTGAAAGCGGAAGATTACGTATGCCCTTACGGATGCGAGGATGGCGTGTGCGTTACAATCGATCATTGTTCCAACGGGGTGAAGGATGCGGATGAGGATGGGGTGGACTGCGGCGGGGTGGATTGCCATCCCTGTAAAATATGCGGTAACGGGGTGTGCGAAATAGGGGAGACCTGGGAGAACTGCCCCCAGGACTGCGAGATGCCGAAATGTCCTGCTTATATCGATCTGGCCTTCAACAAGTACGAATACTACCCGGGAGATTATTTCGAGGTCCTGGTCAAGATTTATGACGTAAACGAGAATCCTTTCCCTAACCAGGTTTTCAGCATGCACAACGAGAGGGAGGGTTCGACATCGGAATTCTACACTGATCCGACCGGGATCTACAAATCAGTCTCAACCGTACCATCCGATCCCAAATACGCGGGGGAATGGACATTCTCAGCCTCCGTGAACAAGGAAAACTGTCATTACATCTCGGAGAGGGAGAGCTTTTACATAAAGATTTCAGATGAGTGCGGCGACGGTTTCTGCAGCCAGCATGAAAGGGAATTGATATGCGAGACGGTTTGTTACGGGGTTCAATCTTCCGGGGGTGCGACCACGGGCGTGACGGGCGCCATTACGGCGTATCCGGAGACAATGATAGCCCCTACCTATGTGGAACCGATAAGTTGCGTAAGCTATTGTCATGTTAAATGCCAGAGGGATTGCACTCCGAACTGCGGGAACGGGGTGTGCGATATGGAGGTTTGTGAAAGGGAAGGTTGTCCGATACCTGAAAGCGAGGAGAACTGTCCCCAGGATTGCAGGAAACCGAACTACTGCGGTTCGCGTTCAAGGGATCCCAATTGTGTATGCAAGGAGGGCTACAGGAAGGAAATCTTTGAAGAGCCTTGCTTTGAAGATTATGTAGGGGGGGATGGAGTTATTCAGCCCACAACAGGAATGGTGACAGGAACTCTAAAAGAAATGGAATGTCCTGTGGAAGAAGTTTTATGTGCAGAAGGATCTGTTGTCAGATCTTATATTGGCAAAGACGGATGCGAACACAAAGCTTGTGTTTCGCCTGAATGTCCAGTAGAAGAAGTCTTGTGTGAAGTGGGATCTAAAAGATATTCTTATATAGGTGGTGACGGATGCATACATACTACATGTTTTATTGTAAAGTGCGCAAAGGAAGGGGAATACACGAGCGGGCCTGTTTCCCCTGAATATCAGTATGGTTGCTGTGAGGGTCTGAAAGGATTTAACACGCATCCTGATCTTGTGGGTAGCGGACTTCTCTGTTATGACCCGAATAAGGGAACCCCTGTCTGCAAACACGAAGGGACGGAATCGGAGGGTTGGTATTATTCCGGAACAGGCGATCTGCTGGTGTATGAGGATTGCCACAGGGAACAAAGGATGTGCAGGTATTACAGGTGCGTTCCGGCCTACAAGTACATTTACCTTCACACCGACAAGTACGCGTACAACATCAATGAACGGGTTGAGATATCCACAAACCCGTTCGAAACCGGAAATCTCGAGGTGGAGCGGATCGAGGTAAGTGTGAAGAAACCCTACGGCGAATCCGAGGTCGTGACACTGAGCGCTGTCTGCGAAACAGAGGATATCTGTCCGTTATGCCAGGTTGGGCAGTACTGTCCCCCGTGCAAAACTCACACCGCCTGCAGATACACGGGGACGTTCGCGGGGACGGACGAGGTCGGTGTTTACCACGTAGGACCGCTTCAGGAGGTAACGGATCTGGTAATCAATCCCGTTTCCTTCAGGGTTTACGATTACTCCCTGCTGGGGAAATACCTCATACTCAGGGACATAGATGGTTACATATACAGGGATGCGAAGTTGAGCCCGGGACCTGAAAACGTTATGGGTTACATGGCGAACTACTTTAAGGACGGGAAGGACTATGTAGTTATAGTGGCTGATTTCGAGAACAGGGAGGATCTGGAGAAATTCCTGAGGACGGTCTTCGGGCAATTCGCCCCGAGAGAGGAAAAGATAAACACATACTACATATACGTTTTCGATACCTACGGCCAGAAGATTTACGTGTGGACGCACAGGACCTTCCTGATAGGCGTTACGGGTCACATGCCCGTTGCATTAAGGGCAGAAATGGTCAAGCCCGTTCCTGTTGAGATTCCGGTCAAGCCAGTCAGCGGAGCCATTCCCTTGGAGGAGGAGACGGTTTACGGGACGCCCCAGAAGGCTCCGGAATTTTTGACCGGGATGATTACCGGGATGCCCATCGCAGAGACCATACCCGTCTACTGCGGCATGGATTCGATATACCCGCAATGCATATGCAGGGCGGACGAGACCAAGGAGGAGTTCACGCCTCCCTGTATGGAAGGTGTGTGTGAAAGGCATTACAGATGTAAGCCGCCGCTTCCGAGAGAGCTCTTGGTCGCGTATCTCGATAAGTATCCGAGCGATATCAAGGCTACAGGGACGGAGTGCGAACAGAAGGGAGGTCACTGCATTCATTCTGAAGGATTCTGCAAACCAGGATTCGAGGAGACGGGCTTCGCATGCAAGACTAACGCTGAGAAGTGCTGTGTGAAGGAAGTGGACAGGGACGACTTCCTGGAGATGGTTATGAAACTCGAGGGAATAAGGGTTAAAATGGACAGGCTGGAAAGAAGGGCGAGAGCACTTTCAGGTTATTACGATTCCGTCGGGGATGAGAACAGGTTTGAGAAGTTCAGTGATGTGGCAGGCATGTTCGCCCATGCGAAGCAGATGATTGATGACATAATTGCGAAGATAAGGGCAAACCTCAACAACCTGGAAGGGATAAGGAGCGAGGTGAAAGAGGACATAGAGGAGCTGAGAGCGTATATAAGCAGCATACTCGAGAGAATGGTTTCGTGATAGGAGGGATTGAATGGTGGAAAACATCTACGATGAGATGGAAAGCAGAGAGGGAGGCGTGAGCAGAAGGAAGGCGTACGCCCTGGTTTTTATCATAATTATTCTGGTGGGAGCCGTGGGGTTCCTCCTTTACGCGGGTTATGACGGTGTGTTACCCCTGGTGGAAAGGGTGACGAACGCGGAACAGGCTTCCAACACGCTTTCTGAGCTCGGGAACGATCTGAGCGGAATCTCGGATGATTTAAAGGATATGGAGAATATTCTTTGACAAACGGATTTATAGGAATTCAGGGAATTATTAATTATGGAAAAACCCAACCAGAAACCCCCGGCCAAAAAATTAACCAAGCATGAAATAGCAAAAAAGATAGTAAAGGAAGATGAGAAGCAGCAGGTTCTGAAGGAAATCATGAGGGGCACCAAGCAGAGAACGTTCGGCCAGAAATCAGCTGACTGGATGACAGAATGGGTGGGCAGCTGGACGTTCATAGTTCTTCTTTTCATATTCATGGCGATATGGATGACACTGAACATCTACATGGTGATCTACAGGTGGGATCCGTATCCCTTCATTCTTTTGAACTTCGTGCTTTCCTGCCTGGCTGCGATACAGGCCCCGATAATACTGATGAGCCAGAAAAGACAAACGGACAGGGACAGGGTAAAGGCTGAGCACGATTACAGGATCAACCGGAAGGCAGAGCTTGAAATCGAGGATATGCAGAAGGACCTGGAGATAATAAAGCAGCTGATAAGAGGGACGAAGAAGTGAATCACACCATAACCTTCAGATTCTTTGAACTGATCGCGCGCAGAACCTTACTTCCCTCTTCCGAGCGCTTGCGAATTCGGATGTAGCCGTTCTTCCCCACCACTGGGGAAAACAAATACTCGTCCCCCGAATAGATATCAACCTGCTGTCCGGTGAATTTCTTCTCGACCTTTATGTTGAAATACGCTCCCTTCTCCCCCACAAGGTGCTTTATCTCCTCCCTCCGGGTCTTCTCTATCGGCTCCGCGGGTGTCTTCATTCCTGTCTTCTTCTCGATCTCCTCTATCGGCTCCACGGATATCTTCATTCCTGTCTTCTTCTCGATCTCCTCTATGGTTTTTCCCCTTCTGCCGATTATCTTGGGTATTACATCGTTCCTTACCTTCAGGACTATTCTGTTGTCCGACAGGAATTCTACCTTGGGGTTTCTGTCGTATCTGCTGATCTCTTCCTCTATGGTTTTCGTTGCGAGTCTTCTCAGGGGGGTTTCCTTGGGTTTTTCCACCTGGATTATCACGTTTTCCTCCCCGAAGGTGTAGATTTCGTATTCGAGTTTTTTGGTCTCGAAATCCCTCACCTCTACAACAGGCCTTGCGAGGTCCTGCTCGGTCATGCCTGTCGGGACCTTCACTGTGAGGCCTATGGTGTAGGTTTTCTCGATATTCCCGTTCTTTATGTAGATAACGGTGTCTATAACGTGCGGGATCATTCCGAGTTCTATCCTTCCTATGAACCTCTGGATCGCTGAGATCAGGTCCGTGGAGTGGACAACGCCGATCATCCCCACTCCGGCAAGCCTCATGTCAGCGAAAACGCGGAAATCCCGGGTCTTCCGGATCTCATCGAATATGGTGTAATCCGGCCTTACCAGGAGCAAAAGCTCGGCTGTTTTCTCCCAGTCGTTCTCCAGAGGAGCGTATTGTGTGATCTCAGGGCCCACCTGCAAATCCCTGGGCTGCTCGAAGGTTTTCACTATCTTTCCCTTTTTTGAAAGGAACTCCGCGATGCTCGCGGCGAACGTGGATTTCCCAGAACCCGGGGGCCCTGCTATCAGGACTCCCTGGTAACCGGAAACGATCATTTCCTCCAGCTGTTTGTGGAGCTTGTAATCAGCGAGGGAGAGCTTCACAATGGGTCTCACCGCCGTGACTTCCGTGCCAGATGAGAACGGAGGTCTTGTGATCGAGATCCTGTATCTCCCCATCTGCACGACCATCGCCCCATGCTTTCCTATCTCGATAAATGAGCTGGGGTCCTTGTGGGTCTTCGAGAGTATCTCGTAAATTATGGATTTCAGCTCGTTATCCTCTATCGACTTGTCCCTGAGGTTTACGAGCTTCACGTCACCGGGTTTACCGCGTTTTGCATAAGGCTTCACACCGACCTTCAAGTGAACGGATTGCGTGTCGGGCGTGAAGAATTCCTCCAGTTTTATCTTCCTGCCTTTGATGTCAAAGGGGACGTACCAGATGGAAACATCCTCCGCCTCCCCAACCAGAGCCTGGACGTAATCGCTCGTCAGGAGAGTCGCATGTTCCTTGACAGCAAAATCCCTTATCAACGCGTCGATCCTCCCCTTCTTCGCGAGGTTTATGTCCTCCTGGGTAGGTCTCGTACCGTCGAAACTCAGGCTTATCTTATGCTTGTCACAGAGTTTTCTTATCTTCTTTATCTCATCCAGCCCACGGAATCCCGTGTCCTTTCCCCGGGAAGCCTGAGCCTGAAGCTCATCTATCACTATCCTTGGTATGATTATTTTAGAGTGGTCCAGCTTCCCTTTTTCTACAAGTTCCGTGAGCTTCTTGTTTATCAGGACAGAAGTATCAGGAACTATCTTTTTATCGTTTTTCTTCTTTATTCTTTCTATCATTTTATCACCTATGTTTGATAACTTCAAAGAAGTAATCTTTGAATATCATTTTAAATATCATTTTCATATTGATTAATTAATTAAGTGGACCGATGGCTTTAAAAATGCATATCATCCGATATTTTTGGGAATTTCCCCCAATTTGAGCATTTTTTCCTTCCCTGACCGCATGTCCCTGAGCTTCACTTTATTCCTCGCCAGCTCCTGCTTTCCGATAAAAATCACGTAAGGGATTCCCAAAGAATTGGCGTAATTCAGGTTGTTTGAGATCCCTCTCCCAAGCAAATCGATCTCTGTCTTTATTCCAAGCCCTCGGAGGGCTTTTGATATTTTGACCGAATCCTTCAGGGTCTGGATGGGTATCACCAGGATCTGCGTAACAGTTTTTTTCTTTTTCTTTCTTCTCTTCTCCTTCAGCGCTTCCAGCATGGGCTCGAAACCGAAAGATATCCCGGTCGCTGGGTATTCCCCCCTTCCGATAAACATCCCTATCATCTTATCGTATCTCCCTCCTCCAGCAACAGCGGATTTCACCTTCGATTTCTTCAGGTAAACCTCGTACACAGGACCCGTGTAGTATTCGAGCCCCCGAGCGAGGGAGATGTCTATCTGTATTTCGAACCCCATCAGCTCGCAGTATCCGAGCAGTTCCTTCAGTTCGCTCACTCCCTCCTTCCCCTCCCCGCTCTTAATCATGCTTTCTGCTTTTTTGAGAACATCCCTGTTCTTCCCCTTGATCTTTATGATCTTCATAACATTACCTATCTGTTTCCTTTCGAACCCCTTGGTTTCCATCTCATCCCTGACTGTTTTGATACCGAACTTCCCGAGCTTGTCCATAGAGAGGATCGCGTCCATCTTGTTCTTCTTTATGCCCGCATAATCCAGTATCCCGTTCAGGAGCTTCCGGTTATTGACCCTTATCGCGACATCCAGGCCCAGCGTCCGGAAAACCTCGTATGTTATAGAAAGAATTTCAGCGTCCGCAAGCATGTTTTTCGTACCCACGATATCAACATCACCCTGCCAGAATTCCCGGTACCTTCCCAGTTTAACGGGCCCGTCCCTCCATACGGGCTGGATCTGGTAGCGCTTGAATGGTTTGGGAAGGTTCGGGTTCATTCCCACGACTTTGCACATCGGAACGGTGAGATCGTATCTCAGGGCGAGCTCTCTCCCTCCCTGATCCTTCATCCGGAATATCTCCTTGAGTATCTCGCTCCCTCCCGCGAACTTCGCCGAGAGAACATCGAACCTCTCGATCGTGGGGGTTTCGAGAGGGGAGTAACCGTATCTCTCGAATATCTTCCTGAGAGTCTCAATCACTTCCTGCCTGTCTATACCCTCCTCTGGCAAAAAGTCCCTCGTTCCCTTCGCGTTCATGAGTTTGAATTTCGCCATTTCTATCACTTTATTATTTGGTTTAGCTGTTATTATAGATTAGTGGCCCATACTGGGTTTCCAGAATTGTGCTTCATTTTTCTGTTTCATTGATTTAACTGATTTTCCGCAAAGACTCTCGAAAAATAAATCTTCTTCCCCATATTTTTTAATCGCCTTTCTGGCTTCTGTTTCAAGTTCCTTTACCAGGTCATCTCCGCAAAGAGTGATCTTAGGTCCGGCCATTATAAATCTGAGGCCGGTATTCTTATCGCCTTCGTTTCTCAATCTCCAAACATACTTATCTTCTCCAGATGCATTTTTCTCATTGGTAGATGTTTCTATTGCTATTATCCAGGGGTCATCCAATGTGAAATATTTCATCACATAGGCAAGATCACCTACCTTTTTTTGTATACTTTCGATCTCACGGCAATATATTTTGTAACTTTTAAAATAAAATTCTGTGTCATATCCTCTGTTAATTCTTTCTGCCTCCTCGAATGCTCTAAGCAATTTACGTTCTAAATCTCTTCCTCCTGCCCTTTCGAATAGGTCACCATTTTTCGTAATTATAACGGCATCAGTGTCTGATTCTTTTATTCCCATGCCTTCCGCCACGCTCCCGAAAATAAATGCCGCCTCGATCTCATCTCCTACAATTTTCCCAGTATCTTCCAGAATTTTATTTGCACTGACAATCCTTTTTGCAGATTCAACTGTAAGCATTCCATCACAATAAGTTAGAATATTATTCTTATTGATTCTTCTGTCATTTCGCAAATTCTTTATTTTTTCATTTAGCGCATTTTCACAGAAAACCTTTTCAAGCATTATTTTTTTATAAGGAGATAGTATGTTAATCAGGAAATCTGCAAGAATTTTGTTGCTTCTTTTTTCTCCAACAAAAGCTACAGATTCTATATCAATATTGCCGGGTTTTTTAACCAGGATAAGATTTAATATTTTTTCTGCGAGTTCAATGTCTTTTTCAGACCACACCGAAGAGGATGGTATTTCAAACTCTAAAAAATCTACATATCTACTGTAACAACCATTTCTTAAAGACTTACCTAGATATGAATATTTATTTTCATTGAAATCCTTTTTCCATTTTATGAATTTATCATAATACCTGGATGTTCCTAAGAAATCTAAAATTTCCCAGCTTTTCCATATTGTTTCTATTGGAGGGAATTTTACCATGTTGCTTTTTGAGAAACAGTTTATATAGAAATTTCTTATTCTTTTGGCTATTTCCTTATCTGGCAATTCACTCCCAAATCTATATCCTCCAAACTTTTTGTTCTTTTCAATCCCGAATCGTGGCTCTTCTTCACCATAAATTATCAGATTATCGTTTACAAGAATTGCATCGCCTTTGTAGAACTTGTCCGGAATCTCATAAATTCTGTTGCCAAATCCTTTTATCGAATACTTCAATTCCGGAATGAACTGAATCACCCATATTCTTCACCTCCTTTCAGTTTGAAGCAGTTTGTCTGCTTCTTTCGCTCTTGAGGGCCAGGACCGGGATTTGCACCCGGTTCGGAGGATCCACAATCTTCCGTGCTACTACATACACCATCCTGGCCGTTGCTGAAAACCAGAACTACGAAATTCCTCTTCAGATCAAAAACAAGTTCGATCTCTACACCTTCCTCTAGACCGAAATTCTTCCTGATCTCAGAAGGGATCGAAATCCTTCCCTTGGAATCTATCTTTATCTTCTTCGAAATTAACCCCTCACTTTCCAGAAAACCAGAAAAAGCAAGTTTGGAATCCGGGCTAAGAAATTCTTTCCTTCTACGCGTTATGAACCGAATCGCCCGTTTTCCTCATAACTAAAGAAATAGAAATAAAAGATATTTAAAGATTAGGTGGGACAAAATCCTTTTATCACACGTCGAAAACCTTCACCTTCTGGGAAGGGAGATCGACTATCGCTGCCTTCCTGAACTCCGGAAGGGCGGCATTCACGAAAAGGGTTTCCTTGTGTTTCATCACGCCCGCGGATTCGTGAATGTGACCGAACACGTGGAGAGTCGGTTTCACCCTCTCGATCGCCTCCCTCAGCTCGATCACGCCTGCGTTGCTCCCGAAGTAGCTCATGTCCAGTATATCGAAAGGGGGATCGTGGGTTATGATTATCAGCTTCTTAGGATCTATCCCTTTCGAGAGGTCTTGTATCCTCGAATAGTAACCCCAGTCCACCCCTAGGAAATAATATCCCTTGTATTCAACCACCTCGTTCTCCAAGATCTTGACGTTCTTGCTCTTCGTTTTCAGTTCGTGATCCCAGTTACCTCGGACAACGAACGTTTGGACTTTCGCCCTGTCAAGAACCTTCTTCGCGAAGTCCTCCGAGAGGAAATCCCCTGCGTTTATTATAACGTCTACCCGTTCCTTTTCAGCGAGCTTTTCAACGCCATCCGCCAGCTCCTTTTCCCTGTGGTAGTCAGCGACGCAGAGTATTTTCATAACAATCAATTTGGAGGTTTCGATTATTTAAAATTAAGTGAGCATGTCGAGACAGACCAGGCAGAGGATCTTTGCAAAGTCCGAGAGCTCGCGTATCGAGATGTATTCGTTCGCCATGTGAGCGACGTCCTCTCCCGGGGAGTAACCGACTGAGAGTATTCCCTTCCTTACAAGGGGTTTGACAAGGGTGGTTCCTGAAAGCCCGTGAAACCTCAATTCCTTCCCCAAAACCTTCTTTGCGTGTCTTTTTATCGTTTTAACCAGGATGTTGTCCCTTCCGACCTCAACCGGTTTCTGGTGATCGATGACATCCATTCTGAATTTAGCTTTTTTGTTCCTCTTTCTGACCTCTCTGAACATGTTTTTTATCTCCCTCATTATCTCGCTTGCCTTCTGAGAGGGGAGGTACCTGAAGTCCAATTGAACCTCGCATTCCCCAGGAACTATGTTCGGGGCAGAACCCCCTCTTATCAGCCCGAGGTTTTCTGTGGGGTCGGAGAGGAGTTCATGCCTCCTGAACCTCATCCTGTATTTTTTCAGGATGTTCAGGAATTCGATCATGTTCCATACCGCATTCACTCCCTTGTGCGGTCTCGATCCGTGAGCCTGCTTCCCATAGGAGGTGATTTTAAGTAAGAGCAGACCCTTCTCGGCAACGTAGACCCTTCTCATTCTGTGCGCCACGTCCGGTACTATCCCGTATTCTCCCCTTACCTTACCCTTATCAACCAGGTAGTACATGCCGTATTTCGAGCCCTTCTCCTCGTCCGCCACGCATGCAAGAACGACCTGGCCTTTCAATTGTTTTTCGAACTTCTTGAGTATCTTCCCTGCTATGAGGGAACTCGCTGTCGGTCCTTTGTCATCGTTCGTCCCTCTCCCGTACGCCTTTCCTCCCTTGACAACCATCCTGAACGGGTTGGTCTTCCAACCGTCCCCAGGAGGAACCACATCGAGATGGCAGGCGATTATTATTCTTGGTTTCCCCTTTCCTATGTAACCTATTATGTTTGTCCGACCTTTCTCCTTCTCGAATTTTTTGTATCTTATCCTGTTCCTGCGGAAGAATCTCTCGATGACTTTCGCCGCCCTCCACTCGTTCCCCGGAGGGTTCGTGGTGTCCGCGGCTATCAGTTTTGAAAGAAGCGTGACCATCTCCCCTTTCTGAGAATTGACCATTTTCGAGACGTTCATATTTTTATAATATATTCCTTTACCTATTAATTGATATGATAGAGACTAAAACTCTCTCTTTCAGGACGAGATCCGGGACGGACATAATAGACATCACAAAGGAGGTCTCGGAAGCGATCGGGAAATCGAAAATAAAATCAGGGATCGTCTCCGTGTTCGTGACGGGCTCGACTGCCTCGATCTCCACGGTGGAGTATGAACCGAACCTTATAAATGATATCAAGAGAGCTCTCGAAAAGATCGCGCCCGAAAGAGGGGATTACGAGCACCACAAGACCTGGGGGGACGACAACGGGTCTGCGCACGTCCGCGCGACATTAATGAAACCGGGGATAAGCGTGCCTTTCGAAAACCGTAAGCTGTTGCTTGGAACTTGGCAGAATATCATAATTTTGGACTTTGATACAAAACCGAGAGAAAGGGAAATCATTTTGACTATAATTGGCGAGTGAGCGTGTATTTATAGGATTTACCCGACTTGAATTTTTTTACTCTATTCTTTCTCATCAACTGTTGCAGATGATGATATGTAGTCCACAAATTTATATTAACTATCTCCCTTAATTCATATACCGTTTTTGGACCTCTGGTTAAAGATTCTAGTATAATGTCTTTTGTTTTGAATTTCCTTCTTTGTTTCCATTTTCTATTATTTATCCTTATTATATTTTTGATTTCATTAAGCTTACGGCCAATATGCATATCGGAAAATTTAATTATTAGTTCTTCACAATCTTTAGCAAATTTTTTCAAAGAATTTGCACTAAGGTATAATGCGTAGTGATCCCCTTTCATTTTTCCCTTTCTTTTAAATATGGAAACTGTACATTGGTAATTTAATGATTCCATTATACTTTTCAGGTCGTATGCAAAATTTCTGTTCGAAGAAAGAAGTCTTACTCTACCAGAAACGTTACCATCATCATGTAAAACTGCTAACAAAGTCGCTATTTTAACCTGTTTATCCCCATTCATTATTTTTTTAGGTATTCTGCATTTAGCACTCAAATACGTATCTACGTTGAGATATCTTGTAATGACTTCAGAAAAAAGAGCCGGAATATAGCAACCTCTTTTATATTCTTTAATCTCATAACCGCCAAAAACATTTTGAATCAATCTTTTAAACCGTTCTAATCCAATTTTACCTTTCTGATAATAAAAGAAATTCTTTTTAGCGACTGACCCATCACACATCATATGAATTGCAATAGAGATGAATTCTGGTGTAACGATAACAGGCAATTTTGGTTTATAACCATATAATCTTCCATACGTAGATACGTAACTTTTTATATATTTCTCAATTTCTGATAGTTTGAAATTTATCTTTTTAGCTATTTCGTAAATAACCCACGCTGGTATATATTCTGCCTTCTTTTTATAATACCAAACAATTCTGTAATCACTGGTTATGTTCTTACTGTATAATTTGGATTTTTTCTGCAAAAACAATGCTATCTTACCTGTGGTTGAAAAGTATTCCTCTGATTTTTTAAAGAACTTTTCCTTAAAATTTTTCTCTAGTTTAATAGAAGTCAAATCAAGTGGAAATTCCCACCAATGTATATGTTTTGTCATAATTTATTATTGCCATTTATACTAATAAATGTTTGCTCGATTTCGACACCAGGGACAGGGAGAGGGAGATCGTACTCCAGATAATAGGGGACTAGGATTTGTAGAAATCAACACCTCGCTATGGATTAGAATAACTCTATGCTTGCAGGGGGTTTTTTGCTGATCTCATAGCCTGTCTTTAAAGCACCCATATCATACAATTCTCCTGCTGTTTCTTGAAGCATATCTATAGGTAGTTCCATGCTTAAGGCTGACATTGCATCAGAGCTGTTAACAGCCTTCATTATTATGGGATATCTTCCAGATCCCTCTGAAAGTTGTATAACAACCCTGGGATAATTATCCTTTTCTGCCTCTTCCCTGATCCTCCATAAAACATCGTAATCAGGAAATTTTTCGGCATTAATCCATAAAGTTGGTTCGTATAGAGCCCTTCTTTGTTCTTCTTCGGCAGGGTCAAAAAACATTGCCTTTGTATCTGTTACTAAGCATTCAACAGCTGTTCCCGCAATATCAGAGTACTTACCCTCAAGACTGCCAAATCTGTGCATTGCTGGGTCAATGGTGTATGCAAAATATTGAAACGGTTCCCTGACTCCTGTATCAGGGTCATATTCATACGGCTTTCCTGTGATTGCTCTCATGTACTCTTCAATTCCCTGTTCAAATAAATCATTGGCTTCCTTTATAACATCGAGTTTATCTCTCTCAAATCTCCCGCCTACCCTTAGAAGCATTGCTGGCCCAGGGCATGGTATCTTATGTACAAATTCTTCAGGCAGGCCTGCGTAGCGGCCCAGTCTCCTTACATGTGGTTTGAAAAGGGATGCAAGAGGCTCCAGCTTATCAACATCATAAGCAAGATCAAGATTATGCTGCAGTTGTTTCCGTGCCTTCTTGGTTACGATATCAGCTTTTATTGTCCCGTCAAGAACAAACAATGCACCAAGACGTTCTAAGAATCTGTTCGAGGCTTCCAAATATCTGTCTATCATTATCTGCCTTTTGAGCTCTCCGCTTGAATATCCTTCCAGTGCAGGAATTACTTTATCAGCAGTATGTATTACTTCAAAATTTTCAAAAGTTCCGAACATACCAGCAGTGACATCGGCTTCTGGTCTTCCCCCAATAATCCTTCTAAGACCATCATCAATGAAATACACATAAAGTCTACTTCCCAATATAGGGTGCAAAGCATAGGCAAGCGTGGTACTGTCTACACCGCCTGATCCAGAAAGAGCTACTTTTGCATTGCTTGGCACCAGTTGGTCCACCCATTCACGAACTTCATGAGCGTATTTATCTGGATCAAAATCAGTGAAGGATTCCGGAATGTCTGTTTCATATCTGTATGTTTTTCCCATTTTACAATGTTAAAACTAAATTTTAAATCAGTTACTTGTCATAAAGATTAAGGTTATAGAACCTCTGAATCTTCCAGAGGGTCTTATCATCGGGCTTGAAGCCGCCCTCTATCCTTCTTAACAGCGAAGGGGAGATTCCCATTTTCTGGGCGGCCTCCTCCTGCTTGAGATTTCTTTCCTCCCTCGCGTCCCTGATCATCCTGGAGAAATCATCCCTCAGTTCTCTCTCCTTCTGCTCAAATTCCGGTTCCTTGACTATCCTCCTCTTCAGGACAGTCCTAAGTCTTTCCCTTGGTATCTCCTTCCCGAGTTTCATGCATTCATCGCACACATCGAGTAAAACCCCGTCGAGATCTATCCTTCTCGGATTAGAAACAGCCTTTCCGCAGACTTCGCACTCGCTCACTTTCCCACTTTCCCGGGGATTTAATAATTTATGCCGACCTTGACTTCCGAGATATCCCATCCTCCGGTTCCTGAAAACTTGAGGGTGTTCATTCCCTTCGAGGCTTCGTTGTGGGTGAATTCCACCTTGTTCTCTCCGAGTTCAACCCCGTCGAGAGAGAGCCTGTTTCCGTTTAATTCTATGTCCAGCCTTCCCTCCCTCAACACCCTGTTGACGTTGAAGGATATCTCCCCTCTCGCTCTTCCAAGGAGGTTGTAGTCCTCCTCGGTGACGTTGAACTCGCGCGCGCGCTCCGCGCGGGTTGTGGAGAGGACTATGTCGAAATTCAGGTTGTCTATCTGGAAGACCCTGTTCGCCTTCATCGCGAGTATGTTGTCCCCTACCTTCGCGATGTGCGCGATATCAGAATAGTTGAGCTTTACGGAAACCAGGTGGGTGGGGTTCTGTTCCCTGTATATCTCGTAACCATTCAGCTTGATCATGATCTCCCCTGTCTGGTCGCTTGTGGTGTAGAAGCGGAGAGTTCCCTGGTGCCATGCCTCCATCTCGTTCGGATATATCCCGAAGGAGAAGAACTTCTCATCCCCGTATTCGGCTATCACCTTGAAATTCTTCAGGTTGTACGTATTGGAAGCCCAGAACTGAAAACCGGGGTTGTCGGCCGAAACCTCCAGGACGTTGGAACTCCTGACGTTGGATTTTTCTATCGAGACATCGTAATGGTTGAGGTTCGCCACCTTCTCGAAAACATTCTTTCCGTTCCACTTTATCACGAGGTTGGCAAGGAGATTCGTTTCCCCTGTGTCAAAACTTACCTTGACGCTCCTCAGGTCGTTAAGTATGTGCTGCCCGACAGCGATGTTGAAACTCTTGCTGTCCGGCTGCGTAACGCCGAACCAAGCGGCTGAGGAAACCTTGAGGTTTGGCAGGCTCGTCGCCCCTCCGATCTTGAGGTTCTCTGTCTGCGGCCTTCCGAGGACGAACGATCCGAAGTCAACACTCCTCTCAACGTTCTGTTCCGAGAACCCCACGCTTCCGATTGATGAGAAGTAGGCCAAGGACTGGTAATTGCCCGTCGTTCCCGTTCCGGCCCAATCCGCAAGTGGCGTTCCGAAAACCATCATTACGCCTATGATAACAAAGGCCACAACCAGCAAAACCGCGAACGACATATTTTCGTCCATTCTTTTAATAATTTGTGGGGAAAGTTTAAATATGTAGGTTGAGCGTGGTTTTTGAGTTTCAAACGGATTTTTAAAACTTACTTTCCAGAGAATGTATATGAAATTTAAAGATTATGTTAAAGTGCTGGGACCGGCAGCTCTGGGTATTGGAGCTTTGGGTATTGGAGCTTTATATTTAACGAGCAGAAAAGGCAGGCCAGGAACATCTGGTGAAAATCCTGGGCACGCGAAAAATAATAACATCACTGATGAACGTTGGATTTATGGAGAGGAAGGGGAATCATGGTAGCCCTGATGATCCAAGACTTGAGGTTTAGAATTGATTTTTAAAACTTACTGTTCAAGGAGATGTAATATGAAATATTTACTGAAAAACTTAAGAGGAAGTAAAGTTGCTCTTTACGGACTTGGTCTGGTGGCAGGAGGCGTAGTTTTTAAAATAGCACAGAAAAATCTTAAAAAATATCCTGTAAATCCGAAGAAGGCAAGAAAGAATGGCGCCTACTAGTAATATTTATTCTCTATCCTTGCGAATTTCAGGTAGATCAGGGCAGCGAGTATCAGGAGGAATACAACCGCGATCGGGGAGAGCCCGGGGAATTCAGGGACGAAGACCGTGGTCACCCATACGCTGTCCTTGTCCTTAAGATCCGAGTCCACGAAAGAGCTTGCGGTCACTGTCACATTATATCTAAGCTGTTCGGTGTACAAAATCCTGACTTTAATTTTTCTCTCTTCCTGGGGGTTCAGGTCTATATCAGCCTCTGGCTGGTTGTTTATCGCGAATATGGCATTTGAAGGTTCCAGCTTCAAATGAACCGTGTCAAACTTCAGCTGTATGTTCCTCACAGCAACGTCCAGGGTGTTAAACTTCCCTATCATGGGCATCACGGATTCCGCCTCGAAATTCGCCAGGGGATGCTCGTACATTGTAAGTGAGTAGTAACCTGATGGCGGGTTCCTCTCCGTTTCTGATGTGTAGGAGTTCAACGTGTAGGAATAGTAATCGATTTTTGTATCGTTTGGGTAAGGTCCCAGCGTTACGACACACATGTTGTCAAGCAAACACGTCAATGTATCCCATGTCCCGGGTTCGAATCTTGGGTGATAGACTCTGTAGTTAATGGTCATGTTGAGCAGATCCCTGGTCATGTTCATGAGTGTTATCGAAACATTCCTGTCCGCACCCGTCTTCCCTCTGTCCCTTATAATGTTGCCGAACTGGTCTATCACGTAAAGTTCCGCCAGCCCGGGGATAAAGATCGTGGTGTTGGTGTCGTATGTTGTCTTGACCTCCCAGTTGCCTGCGTTGTCCTTGGCGAGCGAGCGGAAGTAGAATCTGTAATTGTTTATCCCGCCCAGGGGGCTTCCTGCCTCTTCATATGCGTTGAATAATGTGAAAGTCTCTGTCGTACAACTAAACAGCTCCTGCCATGAAGTTAAATTCACGGTATCATTGTACCGGAATTCTATCTTGTAGCAGTCAATGCCGCTTCCGCTGTCGCTCCCTCCCCAGTAGAGATCGAAAGCGTTTGACTGGGTATAGAAGGGGAGAGTGGAAACAAGGGAAACAGGCGGTGTGGTGTCGTTCGTGTACTGCCAGCCCGTGTTTATGTATCCTGTCCCTCTCCCGGCCTCGTCGTAAAGGAATGCGTACACGCTGTAACTCTTCTGACTGCTTCCTGTGTCTACGGTCCATATCTCGTCAACGCTCGCTCCCGTACAGCTGCCCGAGCAGGAAACCGATTGGATTGTCAGGTAATTATAGTTCCACATGTTGTCCGTGATGATTCCCGTATCAACATCAACGCTGGATTTTATCTCGTTACCGCTCGCGCATATTTCACCCCAGTTGCATCCGCAGCTTTCCGGTGCGCAGCCGCTTGTGAATGTGATGTATTGTCTTGAGGGGGTTGAGACCGAATCAGTGTGCTGTATTCTATGGGTTGTTGTCCCTGAATTGACCCAGCAGATTTGGTTGGACGTGTCCTCGTAATCACACCCTGAAACCGAGTAGGAAACAAAGGTGGGGTTGGTCTTGTCGATTAATACCTGGGTTGATTGCGTGCTTTCCTGGTTGCCCGCGTTGTCCGTTGAGCGGTATCTCACGTAGTTGGTTCCTTCGTCCGAAACAATGAAGGAAGAAGAATACGGTATGGAGGGCGAGCAAGTGTCTGTGGTGTCCACGCAGTACGTTGTGTCAGCGCATCCCGAGCCTCCCGGGTCCGAGCAGGTCAGGGTGACCTGGACGTTCGTTGTGTACCAGTTGTTCCAGCCCATGGTTCCCGAAAGACTGATGGAAGTGGAGGGAGGCGTCGACTCCAGAATTATGGAATCGCTGTCCTGAATCACGCTGAGCAGATTGTTCCTAACTTCGTAATAGACTGTTTTTGTTCCGTCGCCCGCTGTCAAAGTCCAGGCTTTCGTTGGCGCACATGCCTCCCAGGTGGTCCAGCTACCTCCCTCGTTTCTGTATCTGCAGTCCTTAATGCCCGGACCGACTGGGTCTGAATAGGCCAAATTAAGTGTTACGGAGTTCGAATTCGTATAGGTATCGTCATTGTTTATAAATATTGATGCCGTCATGCCTACCACTCCTATCAGGTACTGCCAGCCCGTGTCTATGTATCCGGTTTCTCTCCCGGCCTCGTCGTAGAGGAATGCGTATACGTTATAACTCTTCTGGTTGTTTCCTGTATTTACGGTCCATATCTCGTCAACGCTCGCTCCCGTACAGATGCCCGAGCAGGAAACCGATTGGATTGTCAGGTAATCATCGTTCCACATGTGGCTTGTCGTGACTCCCGTATCGACATCAACGCTGGATTTTATCTCGTTTCCTGAGGCGCAGAGCTCGATGTTGTTACATCCGCAGTTGTTTGGTGCGCAGCCGCTTGCGAATGCGATGTATTGTCTTGAGGGGGTTGAGACCGAATCAGTGTGCTGTATCTCGTGGGTTGTTATTGTCCCCGGATTGACCCAGCATGTTTGGGTGGTTGCGTTTTCGTAGTCGCATCCTGAAACCGAGTAGGAAACAAAGGTGGGGTTGGTCTTGTCGATTAATACCTGGGTTGATTTCGTGCTTTCCTGGTTGCCCGCGTTGTCCGTTGAGCGGTATCTCACGTAGTTGGTTCCCTCAGGGGAAACGGCGAATGTGGATGAATATGATATGGAGGGGGAGCATGTGTTTGTTGAATCTATGCAGTATCTTGTGAAATCGCAGTCAGAACCTCCTGAATCCGAGCAGGTAAGGGTGACCTGGACGTCCGTTGTGTACCAGTTGTTCCAGCCCATGGTACCCGAAAGGCTGATGGAAGTGGAGGGGTCTGTTGTGTCCACCATAAGACGGGAGGAAACATCCGTGTCGTAGTTCCCAGCCGAATCCTCGACCCACAAACACAGCCAGTCATTACGGTTGGTGTTTACCGTTATAACCGAACTTGTTGTTGAAAATGTGTAGCTTGATTTTGAACCGGAACACGTCCCGTCTGAGTCGAAGTAATACCACTTGGTTGATATGCAGCCGGAGCCTCCTGAATCCGAGCAGGAGAGTGTTATATCGTCTGAATTCACCCATGTTGTCGATTCGCCGGTTATGCTTGCAGTTGGATTTGTCTTGTCCACCCTGAATTCGACAGGGCTTGAAAATCCCGTGTTGCCCACGTTGTCCCTCGCCGCTGCGCACACCCACCTGTGGCTGGAGATGGTCTGGGGGGAGGCTAGGGTGTAGGAAGAGTAGGTGGAGGGGCAGCTCCCCGGGTTGGATGCGTACGTTACCAATCTGTAAGAACCTGCGTTGCAGCCGGAGCCTCCCGGGTCAGAGCAGGAAACGCTCGCCGTGGCGTCTGTGTTCTGCCAGGAAGCGGGAGCTCCCGTTACGGAGACCGAAGGGGAGGTTTTGTCCACTGTGAACGAATGGTCCGTTCCGTCGAATCTCAGAGACCATCCTCCGTTGGGCTCGAAGTCTGACCAGAGCCCGCAATAATCGACTGTCCAAGTCCCTCCCGGATCGCCCGATTGTATGGTGTAGGAGAAGGTCACACTAGTTCCCCAGTTGTTGAAGTATATTATGGAACCGCCCGGCTTTGCGAGTCTGCATTCGGAAATTATGGTGAATCCTGATGGGCTTCTTGAAACGCCTGAGAGGGAGATCTGGATGGTGTCCCCTACTGAGTAATAGCCTGAGGGATAGGTGTATGAACTCCAAGTTCCGGTTACCTGCGTTGAGGTTCCTCCTTTCGTGCAGGAGGTGTAGCTGTTCGAACACACGCGATTGGAGTCGCATTTGTAGGAACCCGTCCTCCCGCAGGTGGAGTCTACCCAGATTCTCTGGTTACCAACACCCGGGCTGGGGGCGGCGCAGTCCAAAAGACATCCTCCCTGAGCGTAACAGTTCTCGCTGGAGTCGCAGATACCTGGTAGACCTATGCACGGGTCTCCGCATATCAGGCCTTGGCATGCCCCTGTTTCCAAACGGAAGTTATTGCTCTGTTTTGTGGACTCCTGGTTGCCCACGCTGTCTCTCGAGTAGAAGCATACAACCTTGTTGCAGATCTGGCCTGCCGGGCATGTCACGCTTCCCGACGTTCCCGTGGTGAATCCTGTTGTCCCGCAGGACCCTCCCTGGTTGATAACCCTGTAATAAGTGGATGAACATCCCGAACCTCCTGAATCAGAGCAGGTCAGGGTGAAGGAAACGGAAGTTGTGGAATAACTCCCGCCGTTGGGTGATATGGATGTGGTCGGACCTGATACATCCCTCCATTCGCCGCCAACACACTGGGAACCCGCCATTCCCGGACGAGCAGCTCCTTCGCTGTAACATGCACTTTGCCAAACACAATCATTCGCGTTGTTGCAGCATGCATCATCACTCGAACTGGAAGTGCAGGCGTATCCGTCGCACTGCCTTGTTCTCCTGTATTCGTTCGAATCATCCCCGCAGCAGGTTGTTGCGTCCACTTCTCCTCCTATGTTCCAGCGGTTTGAACCGGCGATAGCTCCGCATTGCGTGCTTCCCGCGTCTCCTCCCTGCCACGTCCCTGCGTTGCAGTAGTTCCTGCTGGGGATGCTTCCTCTTGTTGAGGTTGATGAATAACAGGTGGAGTAGTAGACGCAGTCGTTGTTCGCGTTACAGCAGGCGTCGTCCGAGGATGAGGAGGAATAGGTCGAATCTGTTCCAGCGACTCTCGTTCTCCTGTTTTCACCCGAATCGTCGCCGCAACATGCGGTCGCTGCTACTTCGCCGCCAATTGCCCAGAATCCACCGCCGCAACCGCATAAATATGAATTGTAATCACCATTGGTCCGAAAAACTGCATCATAACATGCAGTGTAACCTCCGGCACACCAATCCTCTCCGGCATCGTCTCCGCAACAATCTCCCACTGAATCATCCCAGCAATTGCTTTCTCCTCCAGAACAGGTTCCCTGTGTCCCGCTCACTTCGCACTCGCAGGCACTCTGAACATTGTCAGGTTCCCTGGCAGGACCAGACCTATCACAACCATTTGCATTAATACCATCACAATAACCTTGAGTCTGATATCCGAATCCACCGTTATTGTAAGCATTATCGGCTAGGTCATTACTTGTACATGCCCAAGCGGTGTTACATAGGTAACCAGTTCCCCTTATTGTATAAGGATGGCTGCTTGTATCACAGCATACCCCACTGGAGCATTCATCATTAGCCGCCCATATTCCGTTTGATTGACATATAATGGCACCGCTTAAAGCAGTTTGACCACTTGAATAACATACACCATTATAAACGCAATCACTACTTGAACTGCAGCAAGCATCGTCTGAACTGCTACTGCTACATCCGGAATCACATTGTCTTGTCCTTCTATTCTCTCCGGAGTCGTCACCGCAGCAGGTTGTTGCTGCCACTTCTCCTCCTATGTTCCAGCGGTTTGAACCGGCGATAGCTCCGCATTGCGTGCTTCCCGCGTCTCCTCCCTGCCACGTCCCTGCGTTGCAGTAGTTCCTGCTGGGGATGCTTCCCCTTGTTGAGGTTGATGAATAACAGGTGGAGTAGTAGACGCAGTCGCTGCTCGCATCACAGCAGGCGTCGTCCGAACTTGAGGAGGAATAGGTCGAATCTGTTCCCGCGACTCTTGTCCTCCTGTATTCGCCCGAATCGTCACCACAACATGTGGTCGCGGCGACTTCTCCTCCTATGTTCCACCTTCCCGTTGCCTCGCATGCATCGCAGTAAGCTTGACCTGCATCAGAATCATACCACGTACCGCTGCCGCAGTAAGCATCGTCTGAACGGCATGCCCCCGAAGAATAACAGGTGTTTGAATAGACGCAGTCACCGCCCGCATTACAACAGGCGTCGTCCGAACTTGAGGAGGAACACCAGGAATTGCACACCCTTGTTCTCCTGTATTCGCCCGAATCATCGCCGCAGCAGACACTCCCGGCGACCTCGCCTCCTATGTTCCAGCGGTTTGAACCGGCGATAGCTCCGCATTGCGTGCTTCCCGCGTCTCCACCCTGCCACGTCCCTGCATTGCAGTAAGCCTTGTTGGGGACTGCCGGGGGGGAGGTTCCTCCGGATGATGTGCACGCATCATTGTATGTGCAATCTGTGTTTGCATTACAGCAGGTTGTAATTCCGTCGTTGTAACCTGAAGGGGCGTCGGTTCCGCCAGTTTCTGTCCTTCTGTACTCGCCCGAATCGTCACCGCAGCAGTTTGTCGCTGCTACCTCACCGCCGATTGCCCAATTACCACCACCACAACTGCATAAATATGAATTGTAATCACCATTGGTCCGAAAAACTGCATCATAACATGCAGTGTAACCTCCGGCACACCAATCCTCTCCGGAGTCGTCGCCGCAACAATCTCCTACTGACTCATCCCAGCAATTGCTTTCCCCTCCAGAACAGGTTCCCTGGGTTCCGCTCGCTTCACATTCGCAGGCGCTCTGGTAATTGTCAGGCTCTCTGGCAACGCCCGAGACGTCACAACTCCCGCCGCCGTCACAGTATCCCTGGGTCTCGTACCCGAACCCGCCATTGTTATAAGCGTTATTGGTTTGCTCGGCGCTCGTACACGCCCAAGCGGTGTTGCATGGTGTGTTCGCCTGGATGCCGCAGGTGCTTGTCAGAACATCTCCTGCTGGAGCAGTTACAGGATACTGCTCATAATAACTTGTAGCTGCCGTGTCGCAAACGCCGCTCCCGTCGCATTCAGAGTAACGAATATATCCTGAACAACTTCCGGCAGTACAAAAATAATTGGTATTATCATCACACGAGAGTATTTCTGAAGTTGCATCAACGCTGCTTGCAGAATAACAGGCTTTGTAAGCGGGCGTGTTGTAAATGGCGCGTGCGCATTCGCCTAATCCGTCACAAACGCCCGTTCCCCCATCAATTGCGCACTGGGATGCAATGCAGGGACCTCCCCCGAAACATCTGTTGCCCGGGTCTGTCCCGGCCGGCGCCGGGTCGCAGTCTGGGTAGGCGTCGTAACATCCGTAACAAAGCGCGCAGTTGTCTGCCCTGCCATCGGAATAAACCCCACAGGCCCCGCCCGTGCAGGTGCCTGTCAGGCAGTCAGTTGTGCTGCACTCGCTGCGAGGATCGGTTCCGTCAGGTACGTTTTCGCATAATACATCAGTATCATAACACCCTTGACAGATCCCGCAGTTAGCCTTCCTTCCGTCAGAATAGGCAGCACATCCTCCACCAGCAGCACAACTACCTGTTCTGCATTGCGATGTATCACAATCATTATTTGGGTCTGTTCCTGCATTTGCATCCTGACAACCACCAGCCCCATTACAAACCCTGCAGGTGGCAGGGCAATCATCGTTTGGATCTGTTCCTGCAGGAATAAAACTCCCGCTGCTGTCGCAGCAGGTAGTTCCCGGGGTGCATGCTGTACCGCAGATGCCATTCACACGGGTCCCGGAACAACATCTGCAGTCAGTAGGAGCGGAATTACCATCCAAAATACAACACACGCCCCTCCCGCTACATGTTTTGCAAAATGAGGCACCAGGACAAGTTGCGGCTTCTTCGTAGCAATTACTGGTATCCTCCCCGGGTGGACAGAATCTTGTTGATGCACGCCGGCAAACTATTAAAATATCGCCAGTGGAGCAATAATTTGAGCCGCAATTAGCCGCACTAGTACAACCATCCAGACAAGCAGCGCTAACCCCGTAACTCAAAACATTTAAAAGGATAACCGAATAAAACACCGCGATGACACACTTTGCCTTCATTAATTAATAATTATTGATTTCTATTAATTAATCCTTTATTTTGACGAGTTTTACATAGATAAGAACTGATAGTAACAACAAAAATACTATTGCAGGCCAGTTCAGGCCCGGGAAGTCCGCGGGCGTCGCGATTTTTATCTCCAGCCAGTCGCTGTCCGCAAGCTGGGGGTCGGTTAGGGAATTCGCATTCACGGTCAGATTGAAATTCCCCAAAGATCTCGGGTATATTCTTGCGATCACCTCTCTGTATTCCTGGGGGTTCATCTGCAGATCCAGGGTTCGGTTTCCCGTTTCCGCGAACATCGCCTCCTGCATGTTCAGTGAGAGGCGAATCGTGTCCGCTATCAGCTGGGAATTTCTGACCAGAATTTTTATAATTCCCCCTCTTCCTATGGTCATGTGGAATTTCTCATCCACAGCGAACTTTACCATGGTCAGGAAGATAGTGGTGTACGTGTCGAATCCTGTCTTTGTTTCCTGGTTTCCCGCGTTGTCCCTGGCAAGCGAGCGGAAGTAGAAGGTGTAGCCGTCCGGGTTTGAACCTGCCGCCTGCTCAGCGTCGAATATCGTGCTTGTTTGTTTCGTGCATTCCCCATCGGAAAAATTTATGTTCATAACAGGACTTTCCGGTTCGCTCTGCGGCCTGTACTTGTACTGTATAATGTAGCAATCCAAACCGCTCTCGTCATCCGTCCCGTTCCATGAGAGGTTAAAAGACTTTTGGGCCATGTACGTTGATAGCAACCGAACTCTGGAGGTTGGGGAGACCTTGTCAACCTTGAATTCAACAGGGCTTGAGAATCCCTCGTTTTCCGCTCTATCCTTTGCTGCCCCGCACACCCAGACGTGGCTCGAAATGGTCTGGGGGGAGGGAAGGGTGTAGGAGGCGTAGTCAGAGGGACAGCTTCCGGGGTTTGAATCGTAGGTTATCAATCTGTAAGAACCTGCGTTGCAGCCGGAGCCTCCCGGGTCAGAGCAGGAAACGCTCGCCGTGGCGTCTGTATTCTGCCAGAGTGGGGCAACATCGTCCACAGAGACTATTGGGGGGATTTTGTCAACCTTGAATTCGACAGGGCTTGAGAATCCCTCGTTGCCCATGTTATCCCTCGCCGCTGCGCACACCCACCTGTGGCTGGATATTGTCTGGGGGGAGGGAAGGGTGTAGGAGGCGTAGTCAGAGGGACAGCTTCCGGGGTTTGAATCGTATGTCAAAAGCATGTAGGTTGAGGGGTCGCATGGGCCTGTATTGCTCACGCATGTCACGTTCGCAGTGGCGTCTGTGTTTTGCCAGGAAGCGGGAGCCCCTGTCACGGAAACTGTCACCTGGATCTCATCCACTGTGAACGTCCGATCCGTACCGTCAAATTCGAGAACCCATCCGGTGTTGGACTCGAAGTCTGACCAGAGTCCGCAATAATCAACTGTCCATGTTCCGAGCGGATCCGCATCCTGTATGGTGTAGGGGAAGGTCACACTTGTTCCCCAGTTGTTGAAGTATATTGAAGATCCGCTCGGCTTTACGAGTCTGCATTCCGAGAGTATGGTGAAACCCGATGGCGAGTTCGAAACCCCGTTCAGTCTTATGTTTATGGTCTGGCCTGCATAGTATGTTCCGCTCGGAGGAACGTAAGAAGTCCAGTCCCCTGTCACCTGTCTTGGAATTCCCCCCATCGTGCATGAGGTGTAGCTGTTGGAGCACACGTGCCGTGGACCGCACTTGTAGGAGCCCGTCCTCCCGCAGTTCGAATCTACCCATCTTCTTTCAGCATTGGGTCCTGTTGAAGGGACGGAACAATCCAGGAAGCATCCTCCGCCTGAATAACATTCATCCTCTCCGTTGCAGATTCCTCCCGGGCATGGCGTTCCGCACGGCTGTTGGTAGCAAACATTCGCTGTTATGCCGTCGCTCGAGCCCACGTCGCTCCACAGGCCCGAATTGCTCCTGGCCCTGACATTGAAATAATAGGTTTCGCCGTTGGAAAGGCTGAGACCGCTTCTGGTGACCTCCCTTAGCAACCCTCTTGAGGTCCAGCCGACTTCGCTGTTCCACCCGGAATTCGGGTATCTGGCGGTTCCTATTGCGTATTGATATTCTGCTATCCCCGAGCTTGAAGTGGACTGTGTCCAGGTCGCATGGAGAGTTGTAAGCGAGGAGGTGTAATCACCGTCATCCGTCACGACCGGTGTTGTGGGCGTCCCGTCATCCACCATCAGCCGGGAGGAAACATCCGTGTCGTAGTTCCCAGCCGAATCCTCGACCCACAGGCACAGCCAGTCGTTATGAACTCCTGTTATGGTAAGCGTGTTGCTCGTTGTAGAGAGGTAGTAGGAGGATTTGGAAGAGGAACACGTTCCGTCTGAGTCGAAGTAATACCATCTGGTTGATAAGCAGCCTGAATCTCCGGTATCGGTGCAAACGAGGTTTACGGTATCCGATGTAACCCACACCGTTGACTCCCCGGTTATGTCAGCCACCGGGTTTATCTTATCAATCCTGAATTCGACAGGGTTTGAAACCCCTGTGTTGCCTGCGTTGTCCCTCGCCGCTGCGCACACCCAGACGTGGCTGGAAATGGTCTGGGGGGAGGAGAGGGTGTAGGAGGCGTAGTCAGAGGGACAGCTTCCGGGGTTGGATGCGTACGTTCTCAGTCTATACGTCCCTGCATCGCAGCCGGAGCCTCCTGAATCCGAACAGGAAACGCTCGCCGTGGCGTCTGTATTCTGCCAGGAAGCTGGAGCTCCCGTTACGGAGACCGAAGGGGAGGTTTTGTCAATCCTTACCCGGGTTGATCTCGTGCTTTCCTGGTTGCCAGCGTTGTCCGTTGAGTAGTATCTCACGTAGCGTGTTCCCTCGCTGGAAATTGTGAACTGGGAAGAATAAACTGTTGAGGGCGAGCAAGTGTTTGAGGTGTCCACGCAGTATCTCGTGGCTGAACAGCCAGAACCACCCTGTCCGTCCGAGCAGGTCAGGGTTACATCGACGTTTGTCACATACCAACCGCTCAAACCCTGGGTCCCGGAAAGCGTGATGGTGGTGATCGGAGGATCTGTATCTTCCGGGCAAAGGACCGGGTCAGTCTCGCACCCAGGCAAGCCGGCACTGCAGGTCTCGGTGAAGGCACAGGTCTGATCGGTAGCCCAGAGACCATATACCGTGCTTCCCGTACACTGAGCCGAATTCCCTGAACAATACTGGTTGTTAGTCTGCCTTTCCAGCGTGGCTCCGCACCCGTTAGAATCCCCTCCCACGCACCTGTATTCATTCCAAGTGTCGCAAACCTCGGATGTGGATTCATAGCAACCGGAAAGCGTTCCTGTTGTGCAGCAGGGACCTGACCAACATTGAGAGGTGATGCAGACTCCTCCGCAGCATGACCCACAACATGAAGTCGAAGCCGAACATGTGCATCCTATGTTAGGAGGTTTTCTGCAAACAAGCCCGCACGCAGCCCAGCAAGTATCGGTGCCGCAGCAACCCGTCTCATCCATCAAACACCCGCCATCTCCATGGGTATGTGACGCCGTTCCCTGCCAGCTGGGCCCGGAAGCCTGTATGCCAGCGCAATCGCATTCGTTCCTTCCCTCCCAGCTGCACGTCCAGATGCTGCACCTGGTTGCGCTCGGGCAATCCCTCCGGGCGAGAGTGTTACCGCAAAATATCCCTCCTTCGCCACACCATGCTCCGCACGTATCCGTTCCCTGGTGGTCCCAGTCACAGTCACACCAGGTACAGCCGTTGCTAATGCAGTCATCCTTCGAATCTTCGTAATCTCCGCAGTTTTTGTCCGCGGGTCCCCTGCATGTAAAGACCCTGTGTATCGTGGCAGAAGCCGAATAAGCTGTTGTGAATATAAAAAGGAGGATCACCACCGATATAACAAAAAATTTGTAAATGTCTTTTTTCATCAATTATATAATTGGTTATGGGTAATTATTAGTTAAACCCTTCCTTTAACCACAAGTTTCAGGTAGATCAGGACAGCCAGAACCAGAAGCATACACACTCCAAACCAGTTCAGGCCAGGGAAGTCCGCGGGCATGAACACCACGATTCTCAGGCTATCGAAATCGTCAAGCATGGGGTCCGCTATGAGGGAATTCGCGTTGAGGTTAAGGGTGTATCCATCGAGACCGGAAGGGTATATCCTTGCGTAAACCACTCTCTCCTCCTGGGGATTGAGGTCAACAATGAGTGACCGGTTTCCGCTCTCTATGAACCTCGCATACTCGGAATCCAGTTCCAGATAAACACTGTCGAATCTGGTCTGGATGTTTCGAACTTCTATTCCTATGATGTCCGATCTCCCCACCCTTGAGTAGAGCTCCTCCTTCGGGACGAAATTCGCCAGGGGATGGGTGTACATGGTGAAGTGGTAGAAGAACGGTTCGGGAGGGTTCCTCTCATCCTGAGAGCCGTCTATCGTCTGTGCGTAGGCAAAATAGCTGATCCGCATCTTATTTTTATATCTGCCTGCGGTGAGGTTGACCGAGTAAACCATGTTCTGCGTGTCCGTTGTGATGCCGCCAGTCAGGGGGTCCGAGCCCGGGGTGTGGTTGTAGTAGGTAAGGCTAATGTTGAGCAATCCCACGCTGGGAGTCCTGTTCGTTGCGATTATCATAACGATCCTGTCCGCTGATACCTTGCCCTCGTTGGGGATTAAGAATCCGCTGGATAAATCCACGGCGTAGACGTTCGTCAGATCCGGGATGAAGATCGTGGTGTTGGTGTCGTAAGTTGTTTTAATTTCCTGGTTGCCAGCGATATCACTCGCAAGCGAACGGAAGTAGAATACGTACTCGTTAACGTTCGGCACCCCTGCCGCTGCCTGCGCATCAAACCCTGTCTCAGTTTCCAGAGTGCAGCTCTCCCCGTTAACCAAAAGGTCTGTCCAGTCCGTAAGTGTAAGAGTGTCGTTGTATTTGTATTGTATTGTGTAACAATACAAACCGCTCTCGTTGTCACCTCCTGTCCATGATATGTTGAACCTTGTCTCGGTCACGAATCCCGGCAGGGGGAGGACGTTAGAATAGGGCGGCTCGTCATCAATGCCCACGTTATTCACTGCCAAGCTGTTTTCGTTTCCTATCGTGTCGTTCGCCTTCACCCTGAAGGTGTATAAGCCGTCCTTCACGGAATTCACGCTAAACAGGGATGTCCAGGTTGAGTCCTGCCTGCTCATTGGAACCCACTGACCGGAACCTGTTGAGTTCTCCCACCTGTAGACAACTTCTGAAACCCCTGATCCCTGGTCCGTTACGGTTGCGTTAACCGTGAAGTCCGAGTTGTACCATGTATTTGGAGTGGGGATATGAACGGTGACGTCCGGGGGAACCACATCGATAACGATGTCGACCGTTACCTCGCTTTCGTGACCCAGCGTGTCGTTCGCTTTGACCCTTACCGTGTAATTCCCGTCAGCCAGTCCTGTTATGTCAAAATTCGCTGTAAAGAAATCCGTCCCTCCCCCTCTTGACATGGAAACCCAAGATCCCGTTCCTGTTGAGTTCTCCCACCTGTAAGCCACGGACTCCACGTTCGACCATGCATCCGTTACGGTTGCGTTTACCAGGAAGTCTGACTTGTGAAGGCTGTTCGGGAGCGGGGAGTTTATCGTTATAACTGGAGGGGTCCTGTCAACCGTGAAAGTCTGGTTGGTTCCGTCAAACCTCAGTTCCCACCCCCCGTTAGCCAGGAAATCCGACCAGAGCCCGCAGTAGTCCAGCGTCCAAACGCCTTCCGGGTCTGTTGCCTGTATGGTGTAGGAGAAAACCAGATTTCCAGACCCCCAGTTGTTGAAAAAGATAACATTCCCGTTTGATTTAAACAGCATGCATTCTGTAAGTATGGTGAAGGCTAAGGGCGTGTTTGAGATCCCGCTAATCGTTATCTGGAAAGCTTCGTTCTCATCATAATAACCGGATGGGGATGTGTAAGAACTCCAGTCCCCTGTCACCTGCATTGAACTCCCTCCGAGTGTGCAGGAATTATAGCTGTTGGAACACACTTGTTGCGGACCGCACTTGTAGGAGCCCGTTCTCCCGCAGTTCGAATTTTCCCATCTCCTTTCTTCACCGGGTCCCAGGGAAGGGGCCGAACAATCCAGGAGGCATCCACCGTCCGGGTAACAGTTCCCCTCAGGGCCATCGCACACGCCGGTAATTACGAGGCATGTTTGTCCGCACTGCCTGTTCAGGCACGCATCCGTTTTCAGGATGAAGACGTTGCTTTGTTTGACCGCTTCCTGGTTGCCCGCGTTGTCCGTGGAGTAAAAACATACCCTTTTGTAGCAGGTCTGTCCGAACGGGCAGGTCACGTCCCCTGAACTCCCCTGTGTGAATCCGGTGGATCCGCATGCCTGGCCGTCATCTATTATCTTGTAATAGGAATTGTCGCAGCCCGATCCTCCAGTGTCCGTGCATGTTAAAGTAAAGCTGGTTTCGTTGCTTCCCGTGAAGTTCCCTCCGTTCGGGTTTATGTTGGTGACCGGAGGGGTTGTGTCCTCCCAAACCCCGTTAACGCAAGAGGCCCCTGTCACGGTCGGGTGGTTCGCTCCGTTGTTGTAGCATACGTCATTCAGAACGCAGTCGCTCGTCTGATCGCAGCAGGAGTCATCGCCCGAACTTGAACTGCAGGCGTATCCGTCGCACTGCCTTGTTCGAACGTATTCGTTCGAATCATCACCGCAGCAGTTCGCTATACCTCCTATGTTGTATCTCCCGCCTCCGAGACATGCCCCGCATGTGTTCGGGTTTGTGTCGGGATCGTAGGTTTTCTGTGTGCAGGTATCAAGCCCCGGACAAGAGTCTGCTGAATCATCAGCGTAGTATTCCCTGAACATGCAGCCAGCTCCTCCGGGGCACGCATTCGAATCCATGCAGCCCTCTGTCCCGCTGGAGCCGGGGGTCGTTGAAAAGCGATCGGATGGACAGCCCGCTCCTGTCCCGCCCGTACAAACACCCGTGGTTGCCGGATCGTCGTTCGTGTCGTTCCCTGTTGCGACAACCTCGATATCCGGGCAGGTGTAGGTTCTCGAGGGGCAGGAAGCGCCGCTCGCGTAGTATTCTGTGAGCTGAGTTGTGGACGTGCAAACATCGTCGTATGCTGATGAGGTGCAAGACCCGGCGGAACAGCCCGTGTAATCCGTGCACGTTCCCGCCGTGAGGGGGACGTCTCCCCCGTCCGAATCAACAGAGGCCTTGGTCAGGCAATCTTCAACCAAGGACCACGAGCCGGCAGAACATGAGCCAACCGCATTCGAATTCCAGGGGGAACAGTAATTGCCCTGGGAATAGCAGGTTCCCGAATAAACGCAATCACTCGCTTGGTTACAACATGTGTCATCGCTCGGGCTCGAACTACAGCCTGACGTGCATGTTCTTGAATTGTACGCTTCGCCGCCATCATCACCGCAGCAGTTGGTCAGGCACAGTTCTCCTGTGCAGTCCCCGCTGCCGCCAGCATTCCATTCCTGATTGCATCCCTCGCAGTATGTTTGATCGTTATCAGGATCCCTGTTGGCATCTAAAACACAGCTTGCTCCAGGAGAGGGGTTTGAAGTGCAGCACCAGTTGTCATCATCGCAGTCAGTGGAGCCGCTGCAGGCATAAGTCTGATAAACGCAGGAATCCGGCCCGGTTCCGCACGTACCGGAACAAACATCATAATCACTACACATCGTCCATGCCCCGGCATCCCTCTGGCAGGCGCATCTCGGATTGCTCGCGCTCGAGCCACAGGTTCCGTCATTCACGCAGGTGCAGTCATATCTCTGTCTCATGTTCCCCCTGCAGTAATACCCATCGCCACTATCGCAATCAGTTGTTGTTGATGATGCGATTTTGCATGCACCTTCATCACAGTGATAATCCGTAGTCTGCACGTCTTTTGACATACCTGATCCCACGCAGGTAGCGGTATCATCGTTATCGCAGTTATAGTAACGATCTTCGCATAATGTCCCATCTGTTTTGTATTCCTGTAATCTCTGTGGCTGAGTAGCGGTACCGTCGCATCTATCACGATATGTCTCTGATGTGCAAACAGCCGAAACGTCGTCACAATCATCATAATCGTCACAATATTGTGGTGTGTAGGGGTTGAAAGTTGAAGTTCCTCCAGAAGCTATTGACAAACAGTCCTGCGAAGAGTAACTGCATGAGCAAGCTGCTCCGCACGTCCCGCCGTAGTATCTGACCTCACTTGCACTGCAATAATCGACGCAGTCGGCATTGGTTTCGCATTCAGCATCGCAATAAGTTACGCTGCAGTCACACCCCAAGAACGTGCAGGTTCCGATGGGATCAGCAAATTCGCAGGTACTGGCAGTGCAATAATAAACACCAAGACAGCAGTTTTGACAGTCAGGGTCATACATGCACGAACCCGGACAATCGGCTGCCTGAGGTTGGACGTTTTGCATGGTAACAAACAATGAAAGAATGATCACGAGAGGTAGAAATATTGTGGTTTTGTGTAGACTTAGTTTTGAATAGAAACTCTTCACCCTCATCTGTTAAATAGTTGTCAAGCCTGATTAATAAATTCAACTTTTTTAATTATTAAAAACAATCAGGCCTAACGGGTTCTCCTTCTTATGGATGTGAATATCGAATAGAAAAACACGAAGAAGGGAAGGATCTCGAGTCTCCCCAGCAACATGCAGACCATGAGAACGGATTTTCCGAGAGGGTTCATTCCCGCGATGTCAATCGTTGTCAATCCGACTGTCCCCTCCGCAGAGGCGGAGACAAAGAACGAATCTATTGGGGTGTAGCCCATGAAGCTAAGAACGAGAGTCGAAACAACGAGGATCAGTATGTATATGAAGGAGAATATCGAGATTATGGTTAAATCCTCCTCCCTTATCACCTTTCTTCCCAGCTTGAAGGGAATGACAGCAGAGGAGGGATAGGAAATCTTCCTGCTCAGCCAGGAGACCGCTTTCCCGAGGATCCCGACCCTGACGAGTTTCAGCCCGCCTGCGGTCGATCCCGCGAACCCTCCCACTATCATGAGTATGGGAAGCAATATCTTGGAGAGCTCTGGGTAGGTGGAAACCAGGGTGAAACCGCTCCCTGTCAGGGCTGAGAACGTCTGGAAAATCCCTATCCTGAAGGGCTCGGGGCTCAGGATGAAGGAGATGGAGACCAGTATCGAGAAGATCAATATTATCACCCAGAACAAACGGACCTCGCTGTTCCTCAGGTATTCGATGAACTTCCTCTTGAAGAGCTTATCGTGAATGAAGAAGGAGGTCGCTCCGAGAACCATCATCAAAATCATAACAGTTTCTATTAACGGGTTGCCGTAGGCTCCGATGGACTCGTTCTTGACAGAGAATCCTCCGGTAGCGATGGAGGTGAACGTGTGATTGAAAGAATCGAACAGGGGCATGCCCGCGAGCGCGAAGAGCAGGATCCCCACAGCGGTGTAGATCCCGTAGATTATGAATATCCTCTTCACGGTGGAGTAAACGCCGGCCTCTATCCTCTGTGGATGTCCTTCTGCCTTGTATATGTAATAGGAAGACATCCCCGGGGAGGACAGCAGCAAAAGGAAGATAACGAGTATCCCCACCCCTCCAATCCACTGGGTGAGCGACCGCCAGAAAAGAACCGAGTGAGGAAGGCTCTCCGGGTTCACGGTGGTGAGGCCTGTGGTTGTGAAGCCCGAAACTGATTCGAAGAGGGAATCCATCGGACTCAGATGGTCGAGGTATGGGATCGCTCCAAAGAGGGAAACCACGATGAAGGTCAGGCTCGCCAGAACCATTGCGGAGCTGAGATCCAGGGGTTCCCTTTCGAATTTTTTGTAAAGGACTACGCCCACCGCGAAAGAGATCACCGCTCCCAGGAGGAAGGGGATGTAAACGTCCTCGGCAAAAACCAGGCTCACTGCAAGAGGGAAAAGCATCAGTATCGCTAATATACCCAACAACAGGCCGAGGTACGAAAGAACTGACTTGAAATTCATAATTTATAATGTAATTAGTGCAATAATAAATTGAAGCGAAGCCGTAATTTTGGAAGGGTAATTCACATGAAGGGGTTTATGCACGTGGTTGAGGTTCTACTGGTTATCATGCTTGTCTTCCTGGTGTTTGTCCAGTTCTCATCGATACCGAGAATTTCGACTGAGTGGTCTGATGTGAAGATCAAGCTCGCGGGAAGCGACATGATCTCCTCCCTTGAACTCCAAGGGGTTGACTGGTTCAACGAGAGCGAGGTCAGGGACAAATTCAACAAAACCCTCCCTCTAAACATCATCTACAACCTGAGGTTGGAGAACATCATGAAGCCCAAAATAACGGTGGGTTGCTTCTGTGACGAAGATGAATTTGATGAGCTTGTATCTATCCTCTCTCCCGGATGGTTCCTTATAAATGAGGAGAACGTTACCTTCGAGATGGTAAAGGTCGGGAACATCAGTGAGATATTCAATCTTGATTTTGATGTCTCATTTTTCCCCGAATACATCAACCTCGAATCGCAGGAAACGCCGCTGAGAAATTTCCTGAGATACGACAAGGGTATAGTGGAGATGTTTGATTTCGAGAATACGGATTACATCCAGGAGAATCTGTTCGGTCTGAGGTTCAGCACGCTGACATCGAATTCGAACCCGATCCCCTTCTCCGGGGAGAGCAAGGCGGTGGACAACGAGGTTTACACCATAAAAAAATACTTCCACCACATCCCGATATTCCAGGAGAGTTTTGAAAACCTGGATCAGTGGAGGACGAACTCTGGGAACCCGGTGATAGTTGAATTCGGCGATGGAAACTCTGTTAAACTCCAGGGAACGGACTGCGGAACGACCAACACCTGGATCTATACGAATTACAACCAGTTCTATGAGGGGGAGATAGACCTGGACGTATACATAGAGGACGGGATTTTCTACCTGAACTTCAGGCTGAACCCCGCGACCAGCGAATCCTATCTCGCCTCCTTCAGCACGAACTCCTCCATGGGGTACGATTCCTTCTACAGGCAAACGGGTTCTGGAATTAACCCGATAGGCCAAAACACAAACCACCTGACCTCAGGAAATGAGTGGCACCACATGAAAATACGCGTGGACGGGAGCAGCTTTGAGCTGTACAACGACGGGGAACTGGTCGCTGACGTTCCCTCGGACAACACCTACAACTCTCCCGGGTCCATAGGGATGTTCCATCAATGTGGGGAGGTTTACGCGGACAACGTGAGAACGACTTTCAAGAGAGACCACGGGTTCCAGGACTTCCTGAGTTCGAGTGAAAACGTCACGCAGCTTAACGATGATCAGGAAAAAATACTCTTGGTGCAGGACAGCGGTGTCTCCGCCTCTGCGATAAACTACCACGTACAGAATGGGAAGGGGAGAACAGCCTGGCTTTCGGGCGGGGGGGATACGGATACAGAGGAGCAAAAAATCCTGATAAAATCCCTGATCGTGTGGGCAGCAGGGGATACGCATGACGTTCTGAGAGGGGAAATCAGCAGGCCTGTTCTGATCCCCTTCTACAAAACCTACAGCAAGGACATGCTGCAGGAGGTAAGGATCGTTCTCAGCATGGGTTACCTGTACTAACCTTTTATTATAATCTTTTCTAAATTAATTTAATTATGAGAACGGAAAACGAGGAAGTGACCAGGGTCAGAACTCCCAGAGAAAACGAGATTCTAGGGATAGTTGAAGATATGCTCGGAGGGGGAAGGTTCCGGGTGAACTGCACTGATAAAAGGACCAGGATATGCAGGGTTTCCGGCAAGTTCAAGAGAAGGCAGTGGATAAGACCGGGGGATGTCGTGCTCGTAAAACCCTGGGAAGTCCAGGGCGATGAGAGGGGGGACGTGGTCTGGAAATACAGGAGAGCGCAGATAGATTGGCTGAAGAAAAAGGGATACCTAGAGTAATGTTTTTAAGTTTATGCCACCTTTATTATTAAGATTGAATTGGTATGAATGATTTTATAAAAATCCCTGAACAGAGAAAGGGCGTGTTGATAGGGAAGGAAGGTTCTGTAAAGAAGGAACTGGAGAAGCTGACGAAAACGAAAATAGAGGTAAACGAGGATATCTCAATAGAGGGGGAATCGCTGAACGTTATCAAGGCGAAGGACATAATAAAGGCGATCGGGAGGGGGTTTTCCCCTGAGAAGGCGTTTAAACTAATGAATGAGGAATGCCAACTGGTCGTCATAAGTTTGGGGAGCGAAACAGAGAAAACGATCAAGAGGTTGATGTCAAGGGTCATAGGAAGGAATGGTTTGTCCAAGAGGAGGATAGAGATGCGGACTGGAACGGACATATCGATCTACGGAAAAACCATCTCGATCATAGGCAACTGGAAGGACGTGGAGAAGGCGGAAAAGGCGGTGGAGATGATCCTGGAGGGGAGGCCGCATTCCTACGTCTATAAATTCCTGGAGAGTTGATATGGAGAGAAAGGCTGAGGATTTCGCGAGGCAGCAGAGGGAGATTTCGATATCCGAATTTTTCGAGAAAAACCGGCATCTTCTCGGGTATGACAACAAGGTGAAGGCGCTCCTGATGATCGTTAAAGAAGGGGTGGACAACGCCCTGGACGCGACAGAGGAGGCGGGGATACTTCCGGATATCTACATCAGGGTAAAGGAAGTGAAGAATGAAAGATACGAAATAATTATAAAGGACAACGGGCCCGGGATCGTAAAAAAGCAGATCCCGAGAATTTTCGGAAAACTGCTTTACGGCTCGAAGTTTCACCGCCTGAAACAGAACAGGGGGCAGCAGGGGATAGGGATTTCAGCCGCCACACTGTATACACAGTTAACGACAGGGGAACCCCTTGAAATCGTGAGCTCAACGGGTGACGGGAAAACCCACAAGTACAGGATAAAGATAAACGTCCGGAGGAATGAGCCCCTGATAATCGATAGCGGAATCGAGGAGGGGGTTGACTGGAGGGGTGTTCAGTTGAGGTTCCTTACAGAAGGCTTGTACAGGGAATACAAGCAATCGATTCTGGAGTACCTGAAACAGACCGCGATCTCGAACCCGCACGCTAGAATAGTTTTTGATTCGCCCAACGGAAGGACGGAATTCAGGAGGGGGGTTGAATCCCTCCCGAAAGAACCGAAAGAGATCAGACCGCATCTCCACGGGGTTGAGCTTGGGATCTTAACAAGGATGCTCAGGGAGACAAAGGCGAGAACGCTCCTCAGTTTCCTGACAGGTGAATTCACCAAGGTCGGTAGGAAGACCGCGAAGGAGATATGCTCCAAGGCAGAGATGGAGGAAAACAAAAAGCCGAAGAGTGTAAAGGATGAGGACGCCCGAAAACTTCTGGAGGTCATAAAGGACGTGAAGCTCCTGAAACCCCCGACCGATTGCCTGTCTCCCCTGGGGAACGAGGTGGTCAAGGAGGGCCTTCGAAAGGAGTTGAACCCCGAATGGGTGGAGTCCATCACGAGACCCCCGGAGGTGTACAGGGGGTGGCCTTTCCAGGTGGAATGCGGTCTGGCGTACGGGGGATCGATTCAGGAACCAAAATTCATGAGATTCGCGAACAGGGTTCCCCTCCTCTACCAGCAGGGGGACTGCGCGATAACGAAATCGGTCACCGGGATCGACTGGAGAAGGTATAAAATTAACGGGAAGAGAATTCCTGAGGAACCGCTGGCGATATTCGTTCATCTGGTTTCCGTGTGGGTCCCCTTCACATCCGAATCCAAGGAGGCGATCGCTTCCTATCCCGTGATAATAAAGGAGATCAAGCTCGCGATCCAGGAGTGCGCCCGTAAGCTGGGGTTATACCTCTCAGGAAAGAGGAAGCACGAATACCACCAGCATCGCATACGCACGTTCGAGAGGTATGCGGAGGAAACCATAAAGGCTTTATCCGAATTATCCGAAGAGGACAGGGAAAGGGTGAAAAGAGAGTTTCTCGAACTCATAAATTCGAATAACAATAAAATTACGGAGGAGGAGAATGGAGGAGCAAAAGAAGCTGAAAAACCTGGGGAAGAACGTGATGGACCAGATAGAGAAGAGAGAAAATCCAAAGATCGAGCTTCCCGTCAGGTCACTCTCGAACGTTTACTTCGATGAGAAGAACGGGCTCATCCAGCTCGGGAACAAGAGAAGCCAGAGGTATTACCTGAACGTGGCTCACACGAAAAAGTTCATGCAGACCCTCTTAGTTGCGGCTGAATGCAAAAAGATAATGGACCAGAAAGTGACGACCTCTATCCGTGATCTCTACTACGCCCTCAAGCGGACGATACCCGGAACGAAGGAGAATACCTTCGAGGACCAGCAGACGGAATCCGACCCCGTGGTGGAGGATCTTGAGGCGATGCTTAACACGCTGAGGGAGAAGCTCCACTTAAAGGCGGACAGAAAGGGCTACATGGCAGGGAGAGTCGTTCTCAATGATTCCGGGGACAGGATCAACTGCTCGAAAATGGGAAGCTCTGGGTGGGCGATCCCGAGCGACGTGGAGGAGGAGATAATAAAGTTCGAGGACGTGAAAGCGGATTACATCCTTGTGATAGAGAAGGACGCGGTTTGGCAGAGATTGAACGAGGACAAGTTCTGGAAGAAGCAGAACTGTATCGTGATAACAGGGAAAGGCCAGCCCGCGAGAGGGGCGCGAAGGCTTGTGAACCGACTGCACAAGGAATTCAAGCTGCCTGTCTATGTCCTCGCTGACGCTGACGTTTGGGGTTATTACATATATTCTGTTATAAAGCAGGGCTCCATAAATCTCTCCTTCCTCTCCGACCGTTTGGGAACCCCGGACGCGAAGTACGTCGGGTTGACGACACAGGACGTCCCCAAGTTCGGGATACCCCAGAACGTGACCATCAAGCTCAACAAGGGGGATGTGAAGAGGGCGAGGGAGCTTCTGAAATACATGTGGTTCAAGCCAAAGGAATGGCAGAAAGAGATCAGGAACATGCTAAAAGTTGGTTATAAACTCGAGCTGGAAGCCCTATCCTCGAAAGGGATCACATTCATCTCCAAGAAATACCTCCCAGAAAAGATCAAGAGTCAGGATTTCCTACCTTAACAATGTAAAATGTAACCGCCTTGTTTCGGGTCATCACCATCTTGACGTTCTAGCTCTGTATTCAACCTCTCCACGGTTTCTTCAGGAAAATCAGGCATTCTGGCTGCCTTCCTTTTTACTCTGAGATATTTACAAAGCTTGCCAAAAAATTTTTCTTTCGGATCGGGTTCAAAGATTATTGGATATTCCCTTTCCATAAAACCACTTATCTTAATAATTGCCCATAAAATTTATAAGCATTACTCACAGGTAGTGAATCAAAATAAGCTTTATAAAGCCTGGAAACAAGGAATTAATATGGGGAGAAAAGGCGAACCAGAATGGAAGATGCATGCCGAAAAAATGGCAGAAAAGGCTATCGAGATCCTAAAGGATACTGGTTATTCTGCCGTTAACATTTACATAAAACATGATTCAGAAGTTAAAAATTATTTTACCAGGACCTTTGAAGGAGAAGAACCTTGTGGCTCGGAAACAATAAATAAAATAACATATAAAGGATGGAGCAAGGCTCTTGACGATGTCTTTCATATAGCAACCGAAACCTTCAAAGGCCGATGTGATTCGCCGTGGTTTGAGGTCAAAAAAAGGGGGGAACTTATAAAAATAGTTTTGAATGGAAGAAGAAACTGGCCCGAAGGTTATGCACCAATTGAAATTGAACCCATAGAAAAAATTAGAGAATACATTCTTATAATTAGGGGCAAAGAAAAGAGAACCGAATCCGAAAAGTCTGATATTCTGTGGCCTGAGGATAAAGAAAGGGGAACTATGCCCGGGCAGATGGAACTCCCCTTTTAAGGAAATAAAACCTTTTTATTTCTCCCAACATTTAAATTCTAATGAGCGATAGACGCAGGTTTCACCTGCGTCATTCGACACCTGTCCCGGTAGCTCAGTGGTAGAGCGTTCGGCTGTTAACCGAAAGGTCGCAGGTTCGAAAGTTTCGACTGAAACTCCTGCCCGGGACGTACACAACGAAGGACGTGGGCTTTGCCCACGTCGATCAAAACCTTTTTGAATCTAACTTCCAATACGTTAGCATGGAACTTCTTGAGCTTATCGATAAATACTGTGATATAAGAAGGATGAAGAGGAATTGCAACTTCGGGAAATGCGAAAAAAAACCTGGGAAAGAGATGTTAATCTTCCAGATAAACATGGACACGAGAACGAAAAAGAACATAATTTCGATCTATCTGTGTTCTGATCACTTCAGGGAAATGGAGAGGTGTTTGGAAGGGGTGGTGAACAAGTTCAAATCCGGAAAGATGTACCGGATCAAGGGATTCGACATCGGATTCGTGACGTATTGATTTTAAACAACGAAAATAAAATATAATTATGACAATATTAGTCACTTTAAAGGATGTTTTAAAGACATACAAATCCAATAAAGCAGGCTATAATGCACTGAAACCATATGTAAAATGGTTTCCTTTAAAGCCAACAGCTGAATTAGCAGGGGTAGTTGCTGATTTGATATGTGATGGTCATTTGCAAGGGGAGCCCAAATGGAGAGTAGATTTCACTTTCAAATTGATTAAGGATAAAAATTTCTTCCGAGAATTTGTAAAAAGATTTTACAGTTGTGAGGGGACTTGTTGGGGAGGTGAAAGCCCTGGTATAGGTTTTGAAATGTGGAAAGAAATTAAAATTTTAAACAATTGCAAAGAATTTTTAGAATCAATTAGATTCGGACTTAAAAGATTTTTTGATATAGATACGACAGAAATTTTTACAACAAGTTCTACAAATAAAAGGAAAGATGGATATACAACTAAGCCTGTCAACCACCACCCACTGAAGTGGGTGGCATGAAATAATCTAGGCTCAACTGGTTGTTGGT
>WVZE01000046.1:0-966 GCA_011772645.1 Candidatus Aenigmatarchaeota archaeon
ACAACAGATGAGCTTGATTATCCAAGTGGGGACAAAAACATATACACCTCTTACGAAGGAACGGGAGGAGTTACGTTATCCGATATGTTCAAAAGACTTGTTTATGCTGTAAAGTTCGGTTCAATAGAGCTCCTTGTTTCCACTTCTTTTACGCCCGAGAGTAAGATCCTTCTTTACAGGGACATAAAGGAGAGGGTCATGGGAATCGCTCCTTTTCTAGTTTATGACAGGGATCCTTACATAGCGGTATCCGGAGGTAAATTATTCTGGATAATTGATGCGTATACGATGACAAATGCCTATCCCTATTCNNAACTACATAAGGAATTCCGTGAAGGTCGTGGTGGATGCGTACAACGGGGATACGAAGTTCTACGTGGTTGATAGCACAGATCCGCTGATCCAGACCTACATGAAAATGTTCCCTGATCTCTTCGTGGATTTCTCTCAGATGCCCGAAGACCTTCGAAATCATATCCGTTACCCTGAGGACCTCTTCAGGATCCAGGCCGAACTGTATTCTATATATCACATGAAAGACCCCGCTGTCTTCTACAGCAAGGAGGATGCCTGGGTTATTCCTGACGAGATTTACAGGGGAGGTCGTCAGGAAATGCAGCCTTATTACATAATAATGAAGCTTCCCGAGAAGGAGAAGGAGGAGTTCATTTTAATGATTCCATTCACGCCGAAAAACAAGGAAAATCTTATCGCCTGGATGGCTGCCAAGTGCGATTCAGCTGACTACGGGCAGCTCGTTGTCTATCAGTTCTCGAAACAGGTCCTTACATACGGACCCATGCAGATAGAGGCGAGGATAGACCAGGACACGGAAATATCGCAGAAGATAACGCTATGGTCGCAGGCAGGTTCATCCGTTATCCGGGGAAATACGCTTGTCATCCCGATAGAAGATTCCATAATGTATATAGAACCACTGTATCTGGAGGCAACGGAGAAAGGAAC
>WVZE01000046.1:988-1586 GCA_011772645.1 Candidatus Aenigmatarchaeota archaeon
CCATGCAGGAAACACTTGATCAGGCAATCTCCGAGGTCTTCGGAGGTGCTATTAAACCTTCAGAACCAGGCGTCACGCCTGAAACACCTGAACAGAAACTCGCAAAAATCTCCGATTTATACAACAAGGCTCGGGAAGCCCTGAAGGCAGGAGATCTGAGGGCTTACGCGGATTACATTGATCAGATAGGAAATCTGCTGGCTTAATTAATTTCTTTTAAAAATCTTCCCACCAAAATCTAAATATGGTTTCAATTACCCTCGATAAGACGAGCACAATCTACTACCACCGACATCCTGAAATACAGAAATTAAGAAAACTCGAGGAAAGGGGTAAGGTGAAACTCTATCATTTCATAAACATGGAGAAGGATCTCGAGGCCCTGAGCAAACCGGAAATGATGACGTACGCAAAACTGAGGGCAAGGATATTCGGAGACAAAGATCTCACTCTTTTGGAACATGCGGATCTCTGCCTTCTAGCGAAGCACAAGCAAGCGAGAAGGAAATTCTTCTTGAGTCTTGATAAAGATAACCTTCTGAAAGAAGAGAATCGAAAGCTCCTGGAGGAGATGGGCATTCGGATCCGCGAGCCGGAC
>WVZE01000018.1:0-29712 GCA_011772645.1 Candidatus Aenigmatarchaeota archaeon
TTGGGATTCTGCAGTCAAGAACTAGACCACCGGTTAAAACCGGTGGAATTCTTTATTTAAAATTTTATATAAAAAAGAAAGAATCCATATTTAAGTTTTATAAGGAAATAGGTTTTGAATATAAAAAACAAAAGAAATTGAAAAGTATTATAGAAAAATGGGACAGATTTGCTGTGGGGACCGAAAGGCCGCAACAGTAGCTCAGGGGGAGAGCGCTCGAGCAGAATGGGAAACCCGTTTTGTGGCGAGGCTGAAGTTCTCCCAGAAACCGAGATGTGGGTAAGACCTTACCTACACGGTAGGTGTCGTGGGACGAATGCAGGAAATTTCTTGCCTTCGCACGAATTCAAATCCCACCTGTCCCATACCTTTTTATTTTCTCTTCCGAATCAATTTTCATGAAAAAGATACGGGAAGGGCTGGCGGAGGTTTTCGTCCCTCCGGAATCCTTAACCAAAAGGAGCGAGACCTTTTACAATCCCGAGATGGAACACCAGAGGAACGTGACAGTCGCTTCTCTCAGGATGTTTAAAGTGGAGGAAGTTCTGGATCCCCTCGCTGCAACAGGGGTGAGGGGGATAAGGATACTGAAAGAGGTCAGGGGTGTTCGGAGGGTTTTGTTCAATGATATAAACCCGAAGGCTGTTAAACTGATCGAGAAAAACCTGAAACTGAACAAGATCCCGAAAAAGCGGTATGAAATCCAGAAAAGGGATGCGAATTCGCTCTTCCTGAAGAAAAGGAAATTCGATTTCGTGGACATCGATCCCTTCGGATCTCCCATCCGGTATCTGAAGAACGTGGGTTATGTTTTGCGAAAGAACTCCCTCCTAGGGGTTACTGCAACTGATTCCGGAGCGCTCGCAGGGAAGTTCGCGAAGGCGTGCTTCAGGAGGTACGGGGTTTTCGCGGGCAAAACGGATTTCCCGAAAGAGTTAGGAGTTCGGGTTCTGATAACCTCGATCCTTCAGAACCTCGCTGTTCATGAGCTGACCTTTGAACCGCTCTATTCCCACGCAAACCATTACTTCCGTACGATAGGCTTGGTCAAACACAATCCTGATAAGAATCTTTCGAAAATTAAAATGATTTCATACTGCCCGAAATGTCATAACAAGAAGATCGGAATTGAAACCAAATGCAATAACTGCAGTGAGAAAACGAATGTTCTCGGCCCGATCTGGACAGGGAAAATACAGGATAAGGATTTCTGTAGAAAGCTCCTAACGAATTTCGAATTCGGGAACAGGAAGGAGATCATGCTCTGCTCGGAGGAGATCGATTCCCCCTTCTATTACGATCTCCACCGGATAGCGAAGTCCATGAAAAAGAGCTCGCCGAAGATCGAGAACGTTATCGAGAACCTGAAAAGGAAGGGTTTCAGGGCATCGAGAACTCATCTCTGCGCGACTGGGGTTAAAACAAACTCAGAAAGAATATTTTTTTGTTAATTTATTCATGTAACTAGTATATTTTTTCCATTGCTTATCACTCCAAACTCCAATGTAAGGTTCATCCGGTACGCTCACAACTACGTATCGCTTTTTTATTCCTGCCCATTTTTTCATATCATATGGCAAAAGTTTTCTCCCACTACTATCCACTTTCATATTGTCTATGCTTGCAGCTTTAATTTGTTCTGCAAATTTCTCAGTTGAAATTTCGGGTTCAGAATCAGTGATTTTCAAAAAACTCAAATGTTTATATCTAAATGCTTCAATGAATCTTCCCAAACCACTTTCTAATGGAATTTCAATGGTATGTTTGGTTATGAATAAATTATCTCTGTTAAAATTTTTTAAAATATCTTTAGGGATACATATTCTCCCTCTCGCGTCAAGTTTTTTGATTTTTACGCTCATCTAAACACCTGCAATTAAATATTAGAAATAAAGAGAAATTTTTTAAACCTATTCCATCAGTTCCTCTTCTTCTCTGACCTTTTCCTCGACCTCGTCCTTTATGCCGAGTCTTTCCACGACCTCTTTGTAGCGATTCCGGATCGTGACTTCCGTAACGCCTATCGCGTCCGCTACCTCTCTCTGTGTCTTCTTCTTTCCCTCGAGAACAGCTGCGATGTAGAGAGCGGCTGCGGCAACACCGATCGGTCCTTTCCCGCTCGTGACGTCGTATCTTGTCGCCTCGTCGAGGATCTTCACTGCCTTAACCTGGATCTTCTCGTCCAGTCCCAGGAGCGAACCGAACCTCGGGATGTAATCCTGCGGCTTCGCCGGAAGGATCCGGATGTCAAGTTTCCTTGCTATGTAACGATAGGTCTTTCCGATATCTCTCTTGGAAATCCCGGATGCCTTCGAGATCTCGTCAAGCGTTCTCGGAGCTCCCTCCTCACGGCAGGTCGTGTAGAGCAGGGCAGCGATTATCGACTCTGTTGATCTCCCCCTGACAAGTCCTTTCTCAACAGCCTTTTCATACAGTTTCGCAACCTTTTCATGGATTGCCTGGGAAAGAGAAAGATAAGAGATCAGTCTCTGGAGTTCGGAAAATGCGAACGAAAGATTTCGATCTTTTGATTTGATAAGCCTTTTATGCCACTTGGAAAGCCTGTAGTATTGGGCTCTTTTCTTGGCGGCCACCTTGAACAGTTCACCTCTCCCCTTTCCGATTTCAGTTGTGATTCCCTGGTCGTGCTTGGTAACGGTTAAGGGAGCGCCTGTTCTGACCCTTCTCGATCTCTGGTTGTCGTCGAAGGCTCTCCATTCCTGAGTGGTGTCAATCATGGAAGAATCAATAACAAGACCGCATTTTGAGCATACCATCTCTCCCCTTGAAGGATCGTATCTCAAATCGGAAGATTTACATTCAGGACATTTCTTTTCCTTTTCGTCTTTCGGAACCATTTTACCTCCTTTCAGTGGTTACCAAACTATAAACGCTAATATATTTATATTTTACTCCTTTATAAAGATTTCTATAGTTTAGTGTATATTATTACTTTTAAGTGGTGGTTACAACCCCGGTAAACAATACTTATTTATAACAATTTCCCAATATTACTAAATTAAAGTTTTGAGGGTTTTCATGGCTGAAAAGGTAGGGGAAGTGAAAGATCTCAAGGTCGGATCGTACGTCATGATCGATGGCGAGCCCTGCAAGGTCGTTAAGGTAACGAAGTCAAAACCGGGGAAGCACGGCTCCACAAAGGCAAGGGTGGAGGCCGCGGGGATTTTTGACGGCAAGAAGAGGACGCTCCTGAAACCCACATCAGCTTCCTGCAAGATCCCGATAATTCTCAAGAAGGGGGCACAAGTCGTTTCCATGACAGGGAACGTCGCGCAGTTAATGGATCTTTCGGACTACTCGATGTTCGAGTGCTCGATACCGGAGGATCTGAAGGACAGGGTTCAGCCGGGGAAAGAAGTGGAATACTGGGAGATCGGGGACAGGAAGATGATCAAGCAGGTTAAATAAGATCCTATTTCACGTAATGTTTTTCTATTAGTTTTTTTACCTCTCTAGGATACATGTTTGCATACTTCTCTGAATGTTCAATAAGTTCTGTTGAATATAACTCGCTAACTGGACTTTCATTCAGTTCAAATTTAAGTTTTAATTCCCCTTTACTTTCCGGCAATTTTATAAGTCCCCTACTTTCCGGCAGTCTTATTAGTCCCAGATCCCCCTCAATTGTTCTTTTAGGAACGGTAATCCATCCATATTCGCCTGTATTTTTATATACAGGATCCTCGCTCCAGAACAACGGTCCGTTATCACATCTGGAAACCAATAATTTAAATTTTTTGTACATTTTTTTGTGTGCATTGAAACTAGAAAAGTCCGTGCAAGTATCCGAATCAGTCATAACATAATAATCCCACTTTCCTTCAGAATTCATTATCTCGACTATTTTGCCGCTCAAACTTGAAGGTTGCCTAATAACATCAGACACTGCAATCTCAAATTTAGGACTTTCCATAAGGTATGGATTATCATCCAAGAAATTTCTAAATACTTCTCCGGAAAGGATTGACTCCAGCCAGACTTTTTTAAGAGGAAGTTCTCCCATCCAAGCGTGTATAATCTCACTCTTGCGATCAAAATCCTGAGGCTCTTGGTAGAAAGGTGCTATTATGAACCTTTTTACATCATATTCCTTGCCTTTCTGAAGGGTTGTTGCCATGTTGTATGGACTAAAAGGATCGAAATCACCCAGGTATATGATCGCCCTTTTCATCTAAATTCACCTTCCAAATTTACAAAAGTAGTGATATTTATATTTTTATTTGTTTCTGTATGGGATTAACCGAAATATTCTGGGTGATCATTCACCAGTCTTTCGTAATTCGGCCTGGTCAGCACCCCTATGTCATTGTCGACCCCCGGTTCTGTTGATGGTTTTATTTTGAAATAGAATTTTTCGGCAAGTCCATACCCTTTAGCGCTTGTTATCTGAGTTTCTACCTCAGATATTCTTGGTATTGCAAAAATGGTTTTCAACTTCTCTGACAAGAGAACAGAACCTGTTCTGACCTTACCCAATCTCACGGAATAGCCGCTTATTGCTCTTTCAGTGTCGTCAATACTGGCGCCAGAAACACCATAGAGTGAACCGTTTTCTGGGTTTTCGGAAACAACGAAAAGGGAAGAATCCATACCTATGAAATGTTTGAATCCAAATTCGAAATGACCAAAAGCGCCTTTTCTTATCGCTTCCGGAACTTCTGTAGACCCCTCTTTCCATCTTTTCAGTTCTTCCATGACCATTTCAACATCCGACTCTCCAATTCTTCTTATACGCATTGGATTTTCTGTTGCGTTCTTTCTGATAACCGGATTGTATACCAATTCTCCCATATGTACCGAGAAGTTATAACCAAAATTAGTTTTAAATAAGCAGTGCATGAAAGGAGTACACAAGTCTTTTAAGCCTTTTAAACTCTCTTTCCACTTAAAAACTATGCTATATCTTCGGAAGACGTTTGGTTATGAACATCCTCTGGAAGAGGCGGACGTCGTTCTGATAGGGATCCCCTGGGACTTCTCGCAGACCGGGTTTCCCACAAGATACGGACCCCTGTTCATTCGCGAAGCCCTGCGAAACGTGGTGGGGTATGATACGGAGACGAAAACGAACGTGTTCGAAGCATTCAAATTCTGCGATCTCGGGGATGTGGAGGTCGTCCCTGGGAACTGGAAGTTAACAGAGGGGAGGATAAGGGACACGGTAAAATCAATCTTCGAGGTAAATCCAAAAGTTTTTCCTGTTTTCCTCGGAGGGGATCATCTCGTTACGCTCGGTATTCTGAACTCACTGAAACCCCGGAAGCTAACGATAGTTGATCTTGATGCGCACAGGGATATGGCGAAGGATTTTTTGGGCGAGAGGTATTCGCACTTCACCTGGGCACGGCATGCGCCTTTCGAGATCAGGCAGATAGGGATTCGTTCTTTCACGAAGGAGGAGGGCTCGAAAGGGTTGAAAGGGGATTTAAAGAATATAAGGAATCCCGTTTACCTCACGATAGATCTCGATGTTCTGGAAACGAGCGACGTGGGAACTCCTGAACCGGGCGGGATGGGTTTCGTGGAACTAACAAAAATCCTGAAACAGGTCTGCAAACACAAATTAATCGGGATGGATATTGTTGAATGCGGAGCGATGAGGGTTAATTCCCCAAGCGCGATAATCGCGGCAAATTTGATAAAAAAAGTTCTTGGTTTTAGGAAAAAATAAAAAAGTTTAAATATTAATTTGGTATTAATAATAATTGAAAATAAAATTGAAAATTTTTCAATAGGAGGGTGTTAGGATGGCCAAAAAGAAGGCAAAAAAGAAGGCAAAGGCAAAGAGAAAGAGGAGATAAAGATATTAGGTGATTTGTTTGTTCTTGAAAGAAGAGGACACTCCGGAAGGCTGGGAAGAAGATGAAGACGTTTAATCCTCTTCTTTATTTTTTATAATATTGCTCGTTTTGTAACCCTTCAATTCGTCCCTTATCCTTATTATCTCGCAGTCAATCCCTTCTTTCTTTAGCATTTTTTCCAGTTCCTTCTCGCTTATTTTCTGATCGTACCCAAGAACTATCACGTTTGGTTTTTCCCTCCGGACGACATTCATGAAATCCGCTTCATCCCCTATCACGACCCTATCCGCTATCCCGAGTTTTTCCAGATTTTTCTTCCTTATTACCTGATCGAGGACAGGGTATTTTTTCGTGAGTTGCGCGGTCCTATTGCTCGCAATCACAACGATCAGGTAATCCCCTAACTCTTTCGCTCTCTTCAAAAAGAATTCGTGCCCCTTGTGGACCAAATTGAAAACCCCGCCAATGAGAACTTTATTGACCATATTAACCCTTTTCAGTTAATGGTTAAAAAATTATTTCTTTAAAGAAAGAGCTTCAACAGGACAGAAGTTAACGCATATCCCGCAGCTGGTGCATTTCTTTGCATCACAGACGATTCCGTGTTCTGTCAGATCCAGAGCTACTTGGGGGCAAACACCTACGCATCCTCCGCAGCGCAGGCACTTGTTCTTGTCAGTTTTAACAGCCATAAAACCGCCTTTTTAATGATAAGTATAAGCCTCAGCATTTAAATATTTTTGTTAAAGTTAGGTTATGGAAAAGTTTTCGATCCCTACCGTTGGTTTAATAATTGAAAGGAAAAACCCGGAAACTGGAGAAATCGAGATTCTAATACAGAAAAGATTCAAACCCCAAAGTGATCCTAAGTATTCGGGAGTTTATGAACTACCTGCAGGAAGAATTCAGGAGTTCGAAGATATACGTGATTGCGCACGAAGGGAATTGAAAGAGGAAACGGGTTTGGATTTTGAAGACATCGAAATAGAACACACGGAAATTTTCGAAAAGGATGGTGATAAAGCCTTCGCTTTTATTCCATTTTGCTGTGAGCAGATGATGAAAGGACCTTATCCTTACATAGGATTTATTTTTATAGCAAGTGTGAAGGGAGAACCTAAAGAAACAGAGGAAGCAAAGGAACCTAAATGGATTAGCTTAAAAGAACTGAGAAAAATTATAGAAGAGAAGAATTTCCATACCTACCACATAGGGGCATTGCAAATGTATTTAAATAAAAAATCGAAAGATATGTCATAAAACTTAATGGGGGTTGTAATATGAAAAAGGAAAGTACCGCTGTCGCATATCCTACGATTCCAATAGTTTTCGTATCATCCGTCCACCCAGACAGAATCCCTTTGCACAATACCATGGGTTTGGCTGTAACTGATCTTAAGGAAGAAACGAGGACTGAAACCAAGGTTGAGGTAGTAGGGAACAAGAATGATGTAAAGTTCTATATTGGTGACGAACCGATTGAAAAGGAAAAATTAAGAGATGTTTATCGCATGGTTGAGATATTTAAGAAGGAATCCGGTGTGAAGAACATAGGGCTGAAGATAGTATCGAGAAACTATAAGATATATTCAGGGAGCAGCGATGCGGGAGCGGCGGCTCTGGTTGTCGCGCTGGACGATTTATTCGGAACCAACATGAGTAAAGAAAAACTCGCGGATCTTTCTATGTTGTTATCGGAATCTTCTGTGAGAGCTTTATATGGAGGGATGAATGAACTTAATGTGGATGGTTATCCGAAAATGTACGGAAAGCTCATAGCTGATGAAAAAGATTTAAAAAACCTTAGGATATTCGCTTTAACGTTTGATTATCCCACAAGGGTAACCGCGGAAGAGATATTCCATGCCACGAGAAGCAATCCATTCTATGAATATCGTTTGAAAACGATTCCAGAATGGATGGCGAAGATAAAGGAAGGTTTGCTTCTTAAGGATTGGGATGCCGTTTTCATGGCGGCCGAGGATAACTGTTCTAACGCGCACTATCTCATAGAATCCTCTGGTTTTGGCCTGCGTTGCAGAAAAAAGGAAATGATGAATGCCTGCATAGACGTGGAAGAAATACGAGCGAAAGGTTTGTATTGCTACTGGACGGCAGGCGGTGGAAAGGTTATAAACGTGTTCTCATGGGGAAGAGATGCTCCTAAGGTCAAGAAAGAGTTAATAAAGAGGGGATACAAACCAGTGGAATACAAAGTAGCGAGCGGAGCAAAAATAGTGAAGTAGGTGGTGGAATGATGTACTCTGATGAGAATTCGTTTTTGATGTCAACTGGCCTGAAATTGAAAGAGATAAGCGAAATACTATGTTCTTCTGAAACGGATGAAGAGGTTGAAAAGAAGTTGAAGGGGAAGGGTGAGAAGTATCTTAGGAGATATCAACTAATAAAGATATACAAAGAAATGGTCTCCTCAGGTGAAATGAAGCTCTCCATCGTTCCAATAATCGCTGCGTTGCCCTGCGTGGGAAAGACGACAATATCGAGGGAAATAGCCACAGCGTTGGGCATAGGGAACGTTATGGGTGGAGACGCTATAAGGGCTTCGTACAGAGAGTTAATAGACGAGAATGAGCATCCAGAATTTTTCTGTTCTATATATGGAGCATGGCAGTTTGTTGGTGATAAGAAAGAGACAGAAGAGAATATTATCAAGGGTTTCTATGCACAGGCAAAGATAATGAACGATCTTATGGAAAGGATCGTAGCAGACAGGGGCGTGAGAGATGGGGAATCAATGGTCGTTGAGTATTTGCATTTCTTGCCATCTCAATACGATCCGAACGTTTTGAATCATCCAAGTGTTATACCTATCGTTTTGAGGCTTGAATCCATGGATGAGTGGAAAAGGAGGATTGATGAAAGGGACAGGACAAGCCATCTTAAAGGGAATTCACAGCGTTTGATCCCTGCTCTCGAGAAGTACAAAAAGATGCAGGAGGTCCAGTGTGAAGACGCGAAGAAAATTGGAGTCCCTATAATAACCTCGGATAATATGGACGAGGCTTTGGATAAGGTTCTGGACATAATTTTTGATAGGATTGAAAAATTGATAGAACTGAAGGACGTGAAGGAAGAAAGTATAGAGAAGCTGAAAAAGGTAGAAAAGGAGAGGGCTCTGAATCCTGATGAAAAGAGGTGATAGTTATGCCAATAGATTTACCTGAAGACACTCGAAAGGTCATAGAAGAAGGGAATAAGAAAGTCAAGGAATGGGTTGAGAAGAATCTTGACTGGAAAGCAGAGGATTGGCCTAAAATCCCGAAGAAGGAAGAGGTTAAAGCGGAAGTCTTGGTTGAATCCAATCCAATACTCGGGATTGAGAAGTATTTAGGTATGCATGACAAAGACCAGCGGATCGCACATTTCCCTTCTCTTAAATTAACGAACGATTCCTTCCGAACCAAACTTTACCTGAAATTCGATCCTTCTCTTAAAGAGGATATAATAATTTTTGGGGATAAGTTCGCTGAAGGAAAGGATCTTAAAAGGTTTATGAAGATTGTCAACTTCTTCAGGGAACTGGTAGGCATAAAGACCAAAGTCTTGATAATTTCAATACACATTCCCAAGGTTGAATTACCTGCGAAAGCAAAGGGTCTCGGACTCTCTGCCTCAGCCGGAGGAGCGGCAGCGAAGGCTTTGATTGAGGCCGCTTTGCCTGAATTTTCAAACAATAACAGGTTTTTAAATGTGGTTGCAAGGTATCTTTCTGGATCAGCGACAAGTTCAGCTGCCGGAGGTTTTTCCGTATGGTTCTCACACAGGGGAATTGACTCAAAGGATTGTTATGCTGTTCGTATAGACAAAGATGTTGATGCCAAGTTGGTCGTGGTCCCGATCCCAAAGGCAATAAAGACAGAGGATGCACACGGATCAGCAGAAAAATCCCCCTGGTATGAACACTGGGCAAGAAACAAACCTGAAAATGTTACTAAACTCATGGAAAAAATAAAGGAAAAGGATATTGATTCCATAGGAAAGATCGCTGAACTGGATTCCTTGAACCTTTTCCACTTGTTAGTCTCGGGGGGTGAATTCTTCAACTGGGATCCTTTCACACTGGATGTTCTAAGGAAAGTCGTTTTGCTGAGAATGGAGAAGGGTTTGAAGGCATATTGTTCCATGGATACGGGTCCCTCAGTAGCGATAGTAACCGATAGCAAGAGCGCAGAGAAAGTTAAGGAAGAGATTGAAAAGTTTGTCAAGGAATCAGGAAGGGATTATCCAATATACATAGCAGACATTGCAGGGCCCCCGAGAAAACTTGATCTTTCAGAAAAGGATGAGATCTTAACCCCACAGGTGAAGGAACTTCTCAGGCAGAAGGGTGTAAAGATTGAGTGAGATAAAGGCAGTTATTTTTGATTTTGATGGAGTGATATTTTCTACGCCTAAAATTTCCTACCCCATCTGGAAAAAGATTTTCGATGGCTTAGGGATAGAGTTTTCAGAGGAAATATACAGAAAGAAGTTCCAAGGTGCTAGGACAAGTGAAAAGGTTCCCAGAATTTTGAAGGAGCACAGTAAATACAGTGAAGAGCTTGTTGAAAAAATTCTTGAAGACAGAGAGAATGTGAAAAGAGAGGTATTGAATGATATTGAAAATAAAGATTTTGAGGATATGATCATTCCCGGTTCCATTGATTTCTTAAAACAGGTGAAGGACGGGGGGTTAAAAATGACTCTCGTAACATCATCAGTAAAGGAAACTGCAATGGTCCCGATAAAAAGACTGGGTATTGAGGATTTTTTCGACGTCCTTCTCTTTGCAGGTGACGTGAAAAAGGGCAAACCTGATCCCGAAGCATTCCTACTTGCGGCTAAAAAAATGGGAGTTGAGCCGAAATCGTGCATTGTTTTTGAAGACGCTGTTAATGGGCTAAAGGCTGCGAAAAACGCAGGAATGAGAGTGGTCGCTGTGAACAGCAGCAATAATTATGAAGATTTAAAAAGGGAAAATCCAGAGAGGATAATAAACAATTTTGAAAATATTAACTTAGGTGATTTTATTGAGTGATGTAAAGGCGTTCGTGTTTGATGTCGGAGGTGTCTTCCGAGATTCGAGCAAAGCTCTGCACTTCTCATACAAGAAGGCATTTGAGAAGCATAGGTTGGAATTCCCATTTTCAGTCAGGGAAACTTGGCTATTGCAGGGGTTTGATGAATTTAACAATTTCTACCAAATACACCGAACCTTGCTTGCTGTTTTGAGGGGAAAGGCAAATGTATCTGAAATCCTAGAAAATGAAGATCCTGTTAAAGAAACGCTTAAAATAATTGAAAAAAATGTTTTCGGAAAGGACGAAGGGATGTTAAAAGACATGGAAGACTACGCCTTCAAGATCTTCGCAACAGAGGAATCAAAGAAAATGATAAGGGTTTATGATGGAGTCAAGGAAGGCATTAAACTCCTTAATTCCAGGAAATTCCCTATGGGGGTGGTCAGTGTCGCAAAGAGAGATCTGAATGTTAAATGGTTGAAAGATCACATCGGAGATTATTTCAACCCAGTTTTAGGTAGTGATGAATTTACAACCAAGGTTGAAGGTATTAAGGAATGTTGTGAGGCTTTCAGACTGAACCCTGAAAATGTTGCGATGGTTGGAGATTCTATAACAGATCTGAGAAATGGGAGGAAAGTAGGATGTAAAACTGTCGCATTGTTATGTGGAATGGGAATGGAAAAATTTCTTAGAAATGAAAGTCCTGATTACGTTTTCAAGGATGTTTTAGAAGTGGCGAAATATTTCTGCAAATGATTAATTTTTTAAAACAGAGGCAAAATTACCCCTTTCGAGAATTTTGATTCCTTTTTCTTTCGCTTTATCGGAATCGCTCTGAAAGGAATATCCTCCCTTTATAAGGAAGACTTGAATTCCATTCTTCTTGATCTCTCCAAGATCACTATGTAAGATATCGTTTATTAGGAAAATGTTTTCGGGGGGTATGCTCTCTTTTTTCGAAATGAGATCAATTTTTTTCTTTATGTCCCCATCTCCCTTTGAGAGTATGTTTTCCTTTTTCACGAAATCTAGACCGTATTTGTCGAGCAGTAGAGAACAACTTTCCTTATCCTTACTCGTTGTTATATAGATGGTAAAACCTTCTTTTGAGAGTTTTCTGAGTTCCTTTATGTTCTCTTCTATTGGTTCCTGCAGATTGAACCAGGATTCAAGATCGTCCTCCCTTAGCCTTTTCCTCTCTTGGTAAAACTTTTGGTTGAAATTTTTTAGAACATCCTTGGAAATTTCATTCTTCATCTTCTCGAATTCTCTTAGAAACGGATTGAGTTTTTCTTTGGATTCTGAAATTAAGAGTTCATAAACTCCATCAACATCCTGTTCGATTAGTTTCAAAACAACAAGGTAATCCTCTGCTATCGAAACCAAAGGTCTTAACATAGTGAATCCTCTCAGAACGAGGGTGTTCTTAACCAATTTTATTTCTTTTGGCTCGATTGGTCTTCTGAAGAAACTGTCGGGGTTGATCCCATTATATGCATTAAGAGAAACCAGACAACATTCGTTAATACTGTGATTAATCACACCATCAAATGAGGTCGCGAGGATTTTTTTGCCCATTAGATTAAGATTGATTTTAAATTTAAATAGAAACAGCTTATTCTTTTTATTATGAAAAATTTGATCTTCGTGAAGCTTGGTGGATCACTGATAACGGACAAGTCCAAACCTTACACGATCAGAGCGGACGTTATAAAAAGAGTCTGCAGAGAGATAAGAGAAGCGCGAAAGGGAAAGCCGCTTCTGATAGGGCATGGAGGAGGAAGCTTCCCCCACGTCTCGGCGAAAAGGTATGAAACCCATAAGGGTGTGATAAACAAGAAGAGCTGGGAAGGGTTCGTAAAAGTTCAAAATGATGCGGCAAAGCTCAACAGGATTATTATCTCTTCGCTTATTGAGGCAGGAGAGAAAGCGATATCGTTCCAGCCCTCAGCTTCCTGTATTGCCAGGAATGATCATATAATCGAGTGGTATACGAAACCCATCGAAACTTCGTTATCCGAAGGGTTGATACCCGTTCCCTACGGGGATGTGTGTCTTGATCTTAAAAAGGGATTCTGTATAATTTCGACCGAGGAGGTATTCAGATTTCTTGCTAAAAAATTGAAACCTGAAAGGGTAATAATGGTTGGGAAGACTGACGGGGTTCTTGATTCTGAAGGGAATGTTATCAAAGAAATAACAAAAAAGAATTTCGGTGGAATAAAGAAATCGTTAATGTCCTCAGATGGTGTTGCGGATGTCACAGGAGGTATGTTTCTCAAGGTTAAAAAGGCATTGGAAATGGGGGCGGAAGTTGAGATTATAAACGGTCTGGAAGCCGGTATTTTAAAACGCTCGCTGCTGGGAGAAAGCGGACTGGGAACTATAATAAGGGGCTAAAACAAGAAGATAATATGTCTGTTACGATGTCTCGGAAGGACGATCACATAAGGATCTGTCTGGAGAAGAAGGTGGAATTTGTTAAATCGAACGGTTTCGAACACGTGGAGCTCGAGCATAAGGCGCTTCCTGAGATCGACAAGGACGAGATCGATCTGGAAACGAAATTCCTGGGGAAGAAGTTCAATTATCCCCTGTTTATAGAAGCGATGACAGGAGGGACGAAGGAAGGGGAGAGGATCAACAAAAACCTTGCGAAGGCGGCTGAAGCGCTCGGGATCGGGATGGGTGTCGGATCCCAGAGGGCGATGCTGGAGGATTCGAAATTGGCGAGAACCTATTTCGTCCGCGATGTGGCGAAGAACATGTTCCTGCTCGGGAATATCGGGGCGGTCCAGCTCCCTCAGTATGATGTTGAAAACATAATCTCGCTCGTGGATTCCATAAAGGCGGATGGTCTGGCGGTTCATCTGAACGTGGCGCAGGAACTAGCTCAAAAGGAGGGGGATAAATCCTGGAAGGGGGTTTACAGCAACATAAAATACCTGTGTAAGAAGGCGAAGTTTCCCGTGATCGCAAAGGAAACTGGCTGCGGGATCTCGGGGAAACTTTCTAAAGATCTTGTCAGGGCCGGGGTGAAGGCGATCGACGTTGCGGGAGCTGGGGGAACGTCCTGGGTGAAAGTCGATAGTTTCCGGACAAAGGAGGATTTCTCCCATATAGAGGAGTGGGGAATTCCGACAGCGGAGGCTTTGAGGGACGTGGCGAAAAGCGTGAAGGTCCCGATCATTGCTTCAGGAGGGATAAGGAATGGTAGTGAGGTGGCGAAGGCTATCGCGATGGGTGCGAGTCTTGTTGGGCTTGCGCTTCCTTTACTGAAGCCAGCGACAGAATCTGCGGACAGGGTGAAGGAACGTCTGGAAAAGATAATCTCCCAGTTAAGGGACGCGATGTTCCTGGTTGGGGCGAGGAATATGAAAGAACTGAGAAAGGTGAGAGTGATTTACCTGTGATCATTTTCTTATGAAAACGTATCTCCTTGGGATCCATTTGCCTTCCTTTCCTGAATAACCGCATCTTGAACACACGAGCTTGTAGAGGAGTTTCCTCCCCTTCAAATTCTTGGTGTAGATCTTTCGGAGGGTTTTGGAGCATGAAGGGCATTTCTTTCGTAACTTCCCTTTCCTGGTTTCTATGGTCAGCCTGAGGTTTGGTATGCCCAGGGTCAGCAAACGCAGCCTCCGGGGTGATATGGTTAGTTTGTGATCAACCCTCTTAAGGCTCGCGTTGACAAGGAGGGTGAATTCCTCCTGGGAATCTATCTTCTTGTATTTCTGCATGACTTCCTTTACCACGAAAAGAATAACGTCCCTTTTAGGTAGCCTCGTTCCTTTCTTCATAACTAAAATTTGAAAAGGTATTTTTTAAGGTTTATTTTGCCTTTCCTTATCTCTATTCCGTCCCTCCGGAGGAGGAGAATTTTCTTTTTGACCCCTTCCTTTGCTGAATAGCCTCCAAGCGTTCCATTCGAGCGCACGACCCTGTAGCAGGGGATGTTCACAGGGTCTTTGTTGTTTTTCATTCGTAACCCGACTGTTCGCGGGTGGAGTTTCGAAATCCTTCCCAATTCTTTGTAGGTCGTGACCTTCCCTCTCGGGACCTTTTTAAGAAACTCGTATACCTTTGAAACCATGTTAAAAATTTATGTTTGAATTTTAAAAACTTCGCAAGTCTTTCGAATCTTACATGTTTAAACATTAAACTATATAAATACCAAAAATACATATAATATATAAACGTATGGGAATTAAATTTATTCTGTGGGGATTCCTGTCGTTCATAAGGATAGAGACGTGTCTTTTCGTGACAGGTATATCCCTTTCCGGTTATCTGCTGTTCAACCAATTGGGTTTCAAGATTTTCCCCCTTTTTCTAGCGATTGTTTTGGGGACGGGAGCGAGCTATGCCTACAACCACCTGACGGACAGGAAGGAGGATATTGTCAACAACAGGATTCTGAACACTTTTGTCCTGAACATCAACCTGGGAAGAAAGATCGCTCTTTCCCTTTTTCTTTCGGGTTTGTTTTTATCCATCTTCCTCTCGCCCGTTTCCACGATCCTTTATTCTTTGCTGGTTGTTCTGTCCCTGGTCTATTCAGGGTTCAGAATAAAGGAGATGCGGATCAAGAACGTGTTCACGGGGTTCAGCATGGCTCTGACTTTTTTTATAGGAGCGGGCGTTGGGGGCTTTTTAAATTTCGAAATCCTCTCCTATTTTCCGTTCGTGTTCCTGTTCGGTTTCGCAATAAATATGCTGGGGGACATGAGGGGTTACAGAGGGGATAAAGCCATAGGGATGAAAACCCTTCCGGTTGTTTTCGGGTTTGGGGTGACGAAGTTTGCGATCTACACCACAGCGGGTATCTTTTTGCTGTGCGTTATAATTTTCGGATTTTCAAAACTCTATCCGCTGATCCCATTCCTGTTTCTTGCCTCTTTCTGTCTCCAGAAAAACAACCTGAAAGGGACGAGATTCGCTATCCTGTCCTCCTTCATTTTCCTGCCCGTGTTCATCGCGGCGACAAAAATGGTGGGTGTCTGATATGTGTGTGGTCACGTTCGACTGGGAAGAGAACGATGCGGGGGAGAAGGTCAGGCGGTTCAGGAAGAAAAAATCATTGGTCTGGGCTGTCATAGAGGTTACGAACAGCTGCAATCTGAACTGCATATGGTGCTACGCCAACTCCGGGAATAAGGCCAAGATAAGGAGGGAACACATGGGTTTGGCTGAACTCAAAAAACTGGTAGGGATGCTTAAGGATTCCGGACTGAACCAGATAACCTATTCGGGAGGGGAACCCACCGTGTATCCAAGGATAAGGGAAGCCGTTAAGATCGCAAAGGATAATGATTTTGTTGTCCACATGAACACGAACGGATTTGTCCTTACAAGGGGTTTCGCAAGGGAGCTGAAATCCCTCGGCCTGTCCCAGATCCAGACCAATATAGACAGCGTTGACCCGAAAAAACATGATTACCTCCGAGGGAGGGAGGGATCCTTCTACAGGGCGGTAAGCGCGCTGAAAAACGCCAGGAAGATCGGGATAACCTGCGTATCGCAGACCGTTCTTACAAAGGAGAACGAAACTGAAACAGTTGGTATTTTCGAACTGGCGAGGAGTCTGGGATTGCAGAGGTGCAGGGTATGGGACATGATGCCTTCGAGCGGTTGTGCGCTGGAGAATTTCGATATCAGGCCAACCAATTATATCGAATCCCTCAGGAAGCTAACTAAATTCGCTGAGGGGACAGGGGGGAAACACATAGAGTCAGGGGAGCCTTTCTTCCCCCTGGATTTCGAGACTTCCCTGAGAGTCTCGCACATCCCCTGCGTTGCCTCTCACGGGGTCCTGGTCAACTTCGCGTACAACGGGGACGTTTACTACTGCGTAACCCAGAGAAAACCCATGTTCAACGTTTTCAGTGATGTTGAGGGGGGGTTTGAGGAATTCTACATGGTAAAACTCAGGGAATTCCTGAAAAAGGCGAAGCTTAACCCCGGGTGTACGGAATGCGAATTGTTCGATAAATGTGGAGGGGGGTGTTACACGAGGAGGAGTTATTCGAGTGAAAGGACGGATTACTGGTGTCCTAGGGTTTTGAATAGACAACCTCAAGGAGCTTCCCCTGATGTTTCGCACTCTCCAGCTTAAAACCCTTATCCAGAATCCACAGATAACCGAGAACTGCATTCACCAGGAAAATCCAGTTATCCCTCTCCATTTGCAGACCGAAAGGAGGATTCCTTATCTCGAAAATGATTTTTTTCTTTCTTTCCAGTATTTTAACGACCCCCCAGCCCATGGTCTGCAGGAGGATTTTTATCAATCCCAATTTCCTGGTAACTGTTGTTTTTGAATCAATCACCCTGCGGAAGAAATTGTATGAGATCTCCGGAATCCTGTCCGCTAGTATTTTCTTCTCCCCAACCAGATGGAAAAGCGTGCTCTCAACCGTGTACACCGATCCGCCCCTGAAGTATATCCTGTTTCCCCTGAGCTGGAAGATTTTTCTTTCTAGTGCCTCGTGCAGGGTGAATCCCTTGACAGGTTTCAGGCAATTCAGCCTGTCGTACGTTTTCTTGCCCTTGGACCTGATCCTGAATTTTCTGTTCCTGTCTTTTCTGAAAACGTATCTGTTGAGATTCCTCGTTTGCGATACCTTTACAACATCAATCCCTGAGTCGAAGAGGGAATTGCATATTCCCATGAAGAGGCCGACAGAGAACTGGTTTCTCCCGATAGTTCCTGTTATCGCCTCCTTCCTGGTTTCTATCTCTATCATGCCGTTTTTCATTTTTATGTTGAAGTCCTCCATGAGGCCTACGTTTATCCAAACCCTTTTCATTATCCTGCTCAGGATAGGTAAGGGGAGTTTTTTGATCGTGCCCGGAACGAGCTGCCCGAAATAAAGAAACATCCACTTCCTGCCGATATCCATCATTTCCTTGGAATATCCGGATTCTTCGCATTCCCTTACGTACCCTATGAATATATCACCAAAGAAAAGGCTGTTTCTTCTCTTCTTAATTCTCAGTTTGTTTACAACTCCGCCAACGCCCGTTTCCAGAATGTTTTTCCTGAAGAGTTCTGATATTCTCATAATCCAAATCGGGATCAGATGATCTTGGTCCCTGTTAAACTCAAATCTTTATCATTTATCACGAATTCATGGGGTATCTTGGGGTCGAAGTTCGCGTATCTCATCTTGTGAACGGTCAGGGTTCTCATGGGTTTTTCCTCCAGCTCGAGGAAGGAGAGGTGCAAAACACCGTCACACTCGAAGGATTCCCCGTTTCCGGTGTCTATGTTCTCCCCCATGGTTTCGCACAGGAGGAGCGTGCAGCCCATGGATCTCAGGTTTTTCACAAGTTCGGAGAGGTGGAGCCTGTAGCACCTGTTGCTCTCCGAGAATATCAGCAGCTTGTTCACGTTGTCTATCACAAGCCTGTCTATTTCCGGGTAGGAAGAGATTATGTCTATGAACTTCTTCATGGTTATGTTCTCTCCCAGGGGTATGTGTTCTATCGCTAGGTTCTTCCCGACATGTTTTTCAGCTCCCTTCAGGGAAGTTATTCCCTTGGATGCCCTCAGGAGTTCGTCCTTCGTTTCGTTGAGAGAAACGTAACAGCATTTCTCCCCCTTCCGGATGCCCTCCATGAGGAATTTGAGGGCAAGAAGGGTTTTTCCTGAACCGGGTCCCCCCGAAAGGAGAACAGTGGTGCTCAGTGGGAAGCCTCCCCCAAGCATCCTGTCCAGTTTATTGATTCCCGTTTTAACTATCATCATCTCACCTCTCTAAACACAGGTATTCCGAAATTCGACCTTTTCAGTTTTATTAAAAGGAAAACCTCGTCATTTATATTGAATGTTTTCGCTGGAACCTTTTTCTCGAGATCGGTTATCTCGTGTCTATCCAAGATTTTTTTGGGGAGCATTATCCTGTTGCTGTTCCCGAGCTTTCCCGTCGTTAACGGCCTGTCCAAAATGTTCGAATGGGCCGGCAGGAGGAGCAAATCCCTTGTTTCCTGGTTGAGCAAATCGTATTCATCCTTGGATATCTTCAAGTTCACGACTATGTTGCCCTTTCTGATGTCAATAGAACGAATATCTGCCATACAGTTATATATTTCAGTAAGATATTTAAACTTTTTGGAGTTTTTGTTAACATTTATGTCCACAGTTCGTTCGATTCGCTTTCTGTTTCGAGGACAACCCCGAACCTGGAGAAGAATGTGTAGCATTTAGGGCACTGGAAAGCCTCAGGCCTCCTGTTCCATACCCTTCCCAGCGTTCCGCACACAGGACATTTTTCCATAAAAATCAACTTGCCTATTAAATAAATTTATAGTTGCTCACCTTTATATTCATTTTCTTTGCCTTTTCCAGAATATCGAATTTTTTCTTTCTCCCCACTCCCTTCGACATCACCGCAACATCCTCTTTCGGGTTTATTTTTTCGAGGTCTTTCGTATTCCTCACGATAACCTCTCTGTAGCCCTCCCTGGTCAATCCCCGAACGCTGGAGGGAGAGCCATAACCCGGTCTCGGGAGCGAACCCTTCGCCTTTTCCTGCCTTCGGAGCTTCGAGTGTATGCCTCTAGGTTTCCTCCATTTGTCCCCGAGGGCTTTCTTCCTGAACCATTCCTGCCTCTTGAATTCGGGTTTCTTCTTCTTTATCTTCTTCCTGAGCTTAAGCATTTCCTCTTTCATCCTCTTCCTCCGAAACATAGGGTTTCTTCGTTATGAAACAACCGTCCTGGAAAACCCTCCTGTCATAGCCCTTAACCTTCGTGATCTCCTCTATACGGGCCGCTGTTTGGCCAACCCTCTCCTTGTCTTTTCCTGTCACGAGGACTGTGTTCTTGTCAACATCAACCTTTATGTCCTGGGGTATTGAAAGCGTTCGGGGCTTTCTCTCTCCCAAAAAGTTCTCTATCACGAGTTTTCCTTCCTCCAACTTCAGCTTGACAGGGAAGTGGGAGTAAACGAGTTTCAGTTCGCTTTTCCATCCCTTCTCCACACCTAAAAACATGTTGTTCAAAAGGACTTTCCATGTCCCCATTATCGCCTTTGTTTTCTTCCTCTCTAGGTCAGAGGTCAGGATTACATTTCCGTTGTCCATCCTTATCTTGACGTTCGGGTGCTTGAACTCCCTGCTTACCTCGCCCGTGCCGCCCTTAACGTAAATCCTGCTGTTCTCGATCCTGACTTCCACGTTTTTAGGGATTGCAATCTCGTTCTTTAGCATGTTTGTTACCTCTATCGGGAATATCTTTAGATTTATTAAGAAGTATATTTAAGCTTATTTCTTTTTAACCTTTCTTTTCGGTTTTTTTGCTGGGGGTTTAGAAGGTTTCTTGGACTTGGTTTTTTTGGATTTAACTTTTGGCTTCTTGACCGGTTTCTTTGGTTTGGGTTTTTCAACCCTTTTCCTGACCCTTGGCTTCTCGGCCGCCCTCTTCTCCGGCCTTTCCGGTTTTGGCTTGCCCCCGGGTATCCTGCCGATCAGTTCGAAAGCCCCTGTCCCCATTGGTATGAGCTGGTTCATGATTATGTTCTCTACATGCCCTTTTAACGGGTCCTTCAGACCATCGATGGAGGCGGATATAATATGTTTCTTTGTTTCCTCAAAGGCCATCCTTGCTAGAACAGAGTCCTTGTTCCCCGCTATTCCATACCTTCCGATACCCATTATCCCGCCCGTGGATGTCATTAGGTCGGCGAGTATCGAGACGTATCTTATATCAACTCCCAGGCCCTGTTCCCCGATCGTGTCTACCGCTTCCTTTATTATGGAATTCCGGGCGGCCTCTATTCCGAGCAGATCATTGATTTCGAAGGGGTTGTTACAGATTGTTCTGTTCGGGTCAACACCCTCGATTTCGAAAACCTTCTTCAGGTTCGAGCCCAGCGTGGTTATGAACCACTCCCCGTTTGCGTCCTTGCTCACGATCACGTGCGAAACCCCCTTCACGCCCTCTATGTGGGATTCCAGGAGCTTGTACTTTAACTTGTGGAGATTAACGTTCTCTGTCTTCTTTGAGAGGCAGGTAAGGTCGTTTCCTTTTGTTTCGCAATCTATGTTTTTAAGCTTTATGTGTTTAACGAGTTTTTTGGGCTCGAGGTTGAACTTCTTGAGCTTTTCCGAATCCAGCTTGCACTTCACGGTCAGGTTTACCAGATCTATCACATCGCTTATCACGAAATCCCTTAGTTTGACTTCCTTTATTTTTTTGGCAACCTCTATCGCCTTGACCTCTGTCTGAAATTCCGGTCTGAGATAGATCGTCATGCTGGGGGTTTCGGGCTCCTTCTTGGCGTCGAATATCTCTATCAACCTTGGAAGCCCCAGGGTGACCTGTATACCAGCGGTTCCTGCGAAGTGGTATGTCCGCATGGTCATCTGCGTGGCTGGTTCGGAAAGCGATTGGGCTGTTACGACTCCGACAGCTTCCTCAGGATCGTAAAGCGCTCTGTGATAAAATTTCCTCACCCTATCCATTATCTCCTTTCCTTCACTCTCCGATATGTTATGTTCGCTAATGTAGCTTTCAACGTCCTTCCTTATCTTTGCGGGCAATCCTACGTTCATCCTCTCACCCATGCTTTATGTGATCCATCCAGTTCAGGGTTCCCCAGTCTGATTTCGTCGGGTCCATGCCGTCCTCTCCCACGAAGAACTGAACTATGTTACCGTTGGAGTCCCTTATGCTGAGATCCTCCATCACCTTAAGGTCCTGCAGGGAGTTCATCAGTCTCCTCTGCATGTAACCTGACTTTCTAGTTCGTAACGATTTGTCCATCAATCCTTCTCTCCCGTTCATCACGTTCCAGAAGAACTCGAACGGTGTTAAACCTTGCTTGAATCCCCGCGCAACAAAACCATGCGCGGTCGGGGACAGGTCCCCCTGCTTGAAGTGAGGTGTTATCCTGTTCAGATAACCTCTCTGTATCCTCTTGCCAAGGATTGTCTCGGATCCGACGGCAGCCGCCATCTGCGTGGTGTTTATGTTCGACCCCTTCGCTCCCGAACGGGACATGTGTATGATATCGCTCTCCTTTATGTGCTTTATCATTATCTCGCTCACAACGTTCAGTCCCTCAGCCAAAACCGAGAGTATCTGCGTTTCCAGGGATTCCTCCATTGTCATCCCGGGCAGCGCCTTCAGCTTGCCCCTGTTGAATTTTACAACCAGGCCATTCGCTTCTTTCTGGGCGTTCTCTATCTCCCTTTCTATCTTTTTGAGGATATTCGGAGGCAGGTCCAAATCGGAAAGGCCTATCGAAAATCCCCTGGACATCAGGTACGCGACACCCAGCCTTCCCAGGCTATCTATGAAGTTCTTGAGATTTTCCTCGCTCACGAGCCTCTTCACCTTGTTCAGGATCCTGCCCTTGAAAGCCCCGACCGCGTTGCTGTCCAAAACCCCTGTCCTTAATTTACCATTCCTTATGGAAACCCAGCGATCGTGTTCGCATTTCTCCCTTAAACACTTGTCGCACTCCTTGCAGGCATGCGACTTGAACTCGATGTTCAATTCGCTTGGTAACATCATGCTGACTATCTCCTTTCCAGTGAATTTTTCTTTATCGGGCAGTTCCATATCCAGGCCCGCGGTTGCAAGTAACTGAGTCGCTTCTTCCTTTGTCATAACGGTTTCCTTTTTGGTCAGGATGTACACGCCGGAAATCTGATCAAGGTCGAGACCGACCAGAGGACCCCCGAATCTGGGGGATATAATGTTGTTCTTAACGTCCATGATCATCGAGGCCTCCACCCGGGCTTCCTCTGACTGGAGAGCGTGTATGTTCATCTCGTCCCCGTCGAAGTCCGCATTGTAGGGGGCGCACACGCTGGGGTTCATTCTGAACGTCCGGTAGGGCATCACCCTTACCTTGTGGACCATCACTGAGACCCTGTGAAGCGAAGGCTGGCGGTTGAAGAGGACGACGTCGTTGTTCTGTAATTGCCTGTCAACGCTCCAGCCGTTGGTAAGGGTTTTTACCAGGTCGTTTTTGTTCTCCTGCGTGACCTTTATCTTCCTCCCGTCAGGTCTGGTGAGGTAGTTGACCTTCTCGTCCTTTATCAATTCCTTTATAGTTTTGATGTTCAGGGGCGTGATTATCTCCGGTATTGTCAGCTCCTTTGATACCTGTTCGGGAACCCCGACCTCGTTTATCGAAAGGGTGGGGTCAGGGGAGATAACGGTTCGGGAGGAGAAGTCAACCCTTTTACCGAGTAGGTTTCCCCTTATCCTTCCCTCCTTGGCCTTCAGCCTCTGAACGATTCCTTTGAGCGGTCTGCCCGACCTGTGCCTCGCCTGCGGGACCCCTGTCAGTTCGTTATCGAAGTACGTCGCCACGTGGTATTGAGAGAGTTCCCACAGATCGTTGAGAATGAATTCAGGCGCCCCTATATCGATGTTCTCCTTGAGCGACTGGTTGATCCTGACAATATCGACCAGCTTGTGCGTGAGATCGTCCTCTGATCTCTCTCCGGTCTCCAGAGTGATGCTCGGGCGCATGGTCACGGGCGGTATGGGGAAAAGCGTTAGCACCAGCCACTCGGGCCTCCCTCCGTCAAAACCGATCTTTTTAAGCTCGCTGTCCGGTATTCTCTCAAACCACTCCCTCACGCTGGAAGGTGAGAGCTCATCCTTGCCGGAGTAGTATGTGTAAGGTTTCACGAAGCTCAGTTTTTTCGACTGCTTGCCGCAGTGCGGGCACTTTTTAAGGGGGCTCTTCGAGACATGATCGAGGGACCTGGGATCCCTGTTGAGCAGCTTCCCACACTTGCTGCACGTGGCCTTCAGCAACTGGTAGATGTATTTGGTGTACAAAACGTGGATCACAGGTCTTGCCAGTTCAAGGTAACCGAAGTGTCCGGGACAATCACCTATCGTTCCTCCGCATGTCCTGCAACGAAGCCCGGGATCCACCACACCCATCCTCGGATCCATCACCCCGCCGTCCACGGGATAACCGTCGGCATCGTAAAGATCAGAGGTGACAATTCGGACTGTGGCTAAGGATTTTATCAGCTTGGGCGAGAGTATTCCGAATTCCATCGAATTTATCTTTGAGGTATTCATATTTCCACCACGTTCAGTCTCGGGTAGACACAGCTTGATTTCAGCTCATCAAGCGTGAGCTTGAAGGCGTAAGAGGTGTTAACCCAGAGGACTTTCGAATCCCTGCATATCGGGCATGATGTCTTGTTTTTGGTTTTGTCATATATCGCTATCAGACCGCAGGATTTGCATATGGGTATGTTTGTCTCGTCAGAGGAGAACCTCTCCTTGAGCGTCAGGGCCGCCCCGTGACCTACCAGACATTGCTGCTCCATCTCCCCCAGTCTCAATCCTCCTCTTTTCGACCGGCCCTCTGTCGGCTGTCTCGTGAGTAGGGTTACGGGACCCTTGGAGCGGGCGTGTATCTTGTCGGCAACCATGTGGTCCAGTTTCATGTAATATGCGAGACCAGTGAAAATCATGACTTCGTATGCCTTGCCTGTCCTACCGTCGTAAAGGGTTTCTTTGCCGTCATCCCTAAAGCCCAGTTTGGTCATTCCCTTTCTGACCATGTCCTCCTTGATTCCGCTGAAGGAGGAACCATCAATCCTTTCTCCGTTCAACGCCCCGAACTTCGCTACCAGCATTTCCAAAAGCTGGCTGACTGTCATCCTTGAGGGGATTCCGTGCGGGTTGAAGATTATGTCCGGGACGATTCCCTCCTTTGTGAAAGGCATGTCCTCGTGAGGAACGAGCAGGGCGGTCACGCCCTTCTGGCCGTGTCTCGTCGCGAACTTGTCTCCCAGTTCAGGGATTCTCTCGTCCCTTATCCTTATCTTGAACAGCTGTTCTCCGTTCGCTGTTTCGGTGATCAATACCTTATCGATCACGCCCCTCTCCCCGTAACGAACGGTTATGGATGACTCCCTCTTGTTCTCGATGTCCGTCGTGAAATCCCCTCCCGTAAGGAATCTCAAGGGCGAGGTTTTCCCTATCAGGACCGAATCGGAGTCCACTACCGTTTCCGGGTTTATTATCCCGTCGTCCGGTATGTCCTTATACGCCTCGTCCCCCCTGTAGCCCTTTATTCCGGGTTCGGGAACGCTTATTATGTCCTCCTGCCCTCCCCAGTACCTTTTTTTCATGGTCTCGTACGTTCTGAAGTAGAAGGACCTGAACATCCCCCTATCAAGGGATGATTTGTTTATAACCACCGCATCGTTCAGGTTGAACCCGTCCCAGCACATTATTGCGATAACTATGTTTTGCCCGTAAGGGTGTTGTTTAAGGATGCGATCGGTCTTGGTTTCCACAATCGGAGCCTGCGAATAGGTCAGGATGTTGAATTTGGTATCGGTTCTTATCAGAAAATTGTCCACGGGAGCTCCTATTGCCTGCCCGACCATCTTGGATCCGTAGTTCACCCGGTCCCCCCTGTTGTATTCGGCAAACGGGGTCAAACTCGCTGAAATTCCCAGGATCAGTATGGGATTCAGCTCGAGGTGGGTGTGTTCCCTGGTTAGGTTTTTCGGGTCTATCGCTATGTACGAATTCTCCTCCTCCTCTGCATCCAGGTATTCTATGACTCCGTGTTTAAGGAGGTAATTCCACGTTATCTTCCCGGATTCCAATTTACGTATGTGATCGTTCGTTAGTTTCGATTTCCCGCTCTCCACGATCACCAGCGGTCTCCTCGCTCTTCCGGAATCGATGTTTATCCTTATCTCGTTGAATTCGGGATGGTAGGAAATATTCAATTCATCAGGAATTATGTTATGCCTTCTCTTCTTCCTTATGCCCCTTATAAATTCCTCTGGTTTGTCCGTAATCCCTATGAAGTTCCCGTTGAAGTACAAATCAACCTTTTCCTTCACTTCTCTACCTTTAACCTTTTTGGCCTTCTTTTTCATGATATCTCCTTTGTCTGCAGGATGTTCAGAAACTCCTTTTCCCTCTTTTCCGAGATCCCGGGCGTTATTTCGGTTAGGAGGGCAAGATGTTTTCTCAGACCGATTGAGCTCCCTTCCGGGGTTTCTGCAGGACAGAGCCTCCCCCATTCTGTCGGGTGTATCTGCCTCGCCAGGAAATGTTCCTGGGTGGAGGTCAGTGGGGAGAGAACGGAACGCAAATGCGATATGGTTTTTATGTAGGAACTTCGGTCGAGTCTCTGGGAGACCCCTGTCCTCCCGCCAATCCACGTCCCTGTTGCGAGGGATGAAAGAATCTGTTTGGTTACTGTATTCGCCTCTATTATGGACTGCACGGAAGGGAACTTCCCTCGCTTGACCAATTTCTGGTAGTTGTACGTCATCTTCGCTATCAGTCCCCACCTGCCAAGAAGTATGGATCTGAAGAGCTGTTCAAACAATTCCCCGGACATCAGCAGACGCTTGTTGGAATAGTGATCTATGTCGTCGTCCGGGGAAAAACCCAGCTTAACATTAATGCATTTCCTTATCGTCCTTGCCAGGAATTTATCCTTCCTTATCCTGTCCCCGACCTCCTGCCCGAGGTGCGGAAGAAGATAGCGGTCCATAATCTGGCTGACCCTTTCCTTTACGTAGTCCTTCGAGACCTTCAGCTTCCTTCCTATGAAGTTGAACGCCTCCTCAGTCGTTATCACATCGGTTTCGTAAAGGTTTGTGTAGAATTCGTTCAGGATCCTTTCATTCTTTGATATCATGGAACATAACTCTTTATCGTTTTCCAGACCCAGTGCCTTAAGAAGGACGACAATAGGGAGCTTTTTAATGTTGGCGAAGGAAATCGTTATCTCCCCGTCGGGCTTCATCTCTATCAGATGCCTCTGCTTGAATCCCGATCTTTCTGAGTTTATCCTTACGGTCACTCCCCCATCCTCGGTTTTTTCGAATATGGGCTTGTTGGAAGCGATCTCCTCTATTAAAACCAGGACTCTCTCTGTCCCGTTAATCACGAAGTAACCGCCGGGATCACTCGGGTCCTCCCCGACTCCCACCATCCCGTCTTCGTCCAGGTCCGAAAGCATGCATTTTTTCGATCTCACCATTATCGGGAGGTCACCTATGTGAACCCTCTCTGATTTTTCCTGCACTCCGTTGAACACGGGAGTTATGGTGACGTAAACAGGAGCCATGTACGTCAGGTTTCGGATCCTGGCCTCGTTGGGGTAGATGTTCCTGGTGGAACCGTCAGCCTCGTTCACGATTGGCTTGCGTATTTCCACCTCCCCGAACTTGAGTTTCAAATCCTCTGTCTCCTGAACGATCTTGACTGTCCCGACCTCGTTGATTATTTTCTGGAGACCGAAATCGGTGAAGTTGTTGAAGGATTCTATCTGATACCTCACCCATTCCTTCTCCTCCTCAAAGCTCTTTATGAGCGCCACGAAAGACATACCTACCAGCTATGTTATTTTAAAAACTCACCCCTTTACAACAACCCTGTAATAAATGGATTCGCCGCTTACGTCCGATGACCTCACTATCTCTAGCACATCCCCTGATTTGGCATTCAATTTCTTCACGACGGGATCGGATTCCAAAACCTTAGGAAGCTTGTTCTCTGTTATTTTGAACCTTTCCAAAACCTGTTTCCTTTCCTCTTGCGACAGAATTTTGAATTTCGGAACCAAATCGTGTTCGAGTATGCTGATCGATCTGACCACCCTTTAACTCTCCTGGCTAAACAGCCGATCGGAGTTAAATCCAGACAGGTAATTAATTATATGAAGGATATAAGTTAAATAGATTACATCAAAGTTTAAATACTTTTCGGTCAAAACAGCATTTTTTGGTTTCTAAATGGGCCCGACGGGAATTTCACGGACCTTTTGGGTGGCGAGGCTTTTGCGCATGCGAAAGCTGCCGGAAAAGGTTCGCTTCGAACCCGCGACACCCAGATATCTCACAATCACAAGGCTTTCGCCTTCATAATATCTGGTTTCGAGCGACGTTCGCTAGCGAACGTCATTTGCTCTTAAGAGTCTGGTGCTCTCTGCTGACCCAGGAAGCTTTAGCTCCTGTTTTGATTAACCTTTTTGGATAAAAAGGTTACCAGCTGAGCTACGGGCCCATGTTTCGATGGACGACCTGAAATATAAATCCAAGTCGTCAACTGCCATTTGAAAATTAATAATCCGTTCTAATTTAAATATGTTCACAACTCTTCAGCAACAGAACTGATTATGTTTTTTATTGCCTTGTTCCCGCTCTTGAGGACGGGCTCTCCGTGCCCCGGGAGTATGGCCTCTATGTTGAGATTCGAGAGCTTCTCTATCGAATCATTGAGGTCGCTCTCGTTTCCTCCGGGAAGGTCCGTCCTCCCCACCCCGTCGGAAAAAATAGTGTCTCCGGAAACCAGGATATTGTCCTTTGGATCGAACAGGCAGATCGAACCCGCGGTGTGCCCGGGCGTGTGCAAAACCTTGAACCCGAATATTTCATCCCCTTCCTTCAGCTTCCTTTCGACCTTCATGGGATGCATGTTGCCGCTGAAATACATCGAGTTACACATCTCAGCATTGCCTTTCTCGAGAACATCCGAGTCCTTCTCGTGTATGTGGATCTTCGCGTTCTTGAAGAATCCGTTCCCCCCTATGTGATCCCAGTGCATGTGGGTGTTCACTATGTTCTTTATGTTGTCGAAATCGAGCTTCATCTGCTTGAATATTTCGTAGAGGCGGACGAAGTTCGATCCGGTCCCGGAATCGATTATCGTGTCACCGTCCAGAAGGTAGATGTTTGAGTCCAGATCGGAAAGGTTAATCATGGTAATTCTGCTGTTAATCTTCTTGACGAACCCCAGACCCATATTATAAATTTGTTTGTAAAAGGATTTAAAAGGATATTGAAAGTTAAACCAACAATTTAAAGTTAGTTTGTTCCATCCGAAGGCTACAACATGAATTTCAAAAGAAGTTCCAATATAATTATTGCTATTGCTATCCCTATTATGTGTTCCGGCTTGAGCTTGATCTGCTCGTCCGACTCTTCGAAGTAACGGATCAAACCCGCTGTCGATTGCGGCATCATTCCTCTCGATTTCTTCGGCATGCTATCACATTATAATTCCCGTAAAGGTTTTAAATATTTAATACTTCATCTTCTGCTGGTATTCGATCTTGACCTGATATTCGTTCTTGGAGTCGTACTCGTCCCTGAGTCCTTTCGAAAAATCCACTTCGTACTTCTCTTCTTCCTCGATTTCTTCCTCTGTTCTTTCCTTTTTTATCACGACCTCGAACATGTCATAAGGTTTTCCAATGTCAGATTTTACCAGGGTGGAAGTTTCGAACCTCCAGATCTCCTCGCCGCTTTCGGAATCCACACAATACAAACGGCAGTCCATTGATCCGAAATAAATCCTCCCATCCACGTAGAGCGGTTCTGTATAGTTGCCTCCGGATGTACGAATTCTCCAGATCTCTTTTCCTTTTAGATCCAGACAGTAAAAGTCCCCCTCTTCGTTTCCGAAATAAATTTTTTGATTACGAACCGCCACCTGCACGACTATGCTCCCTGTTTCGAAACGCCATATCTCCTTCCCATTCGTATCCAAACAATAAACTGTTCCGTCCCTGCAGCCCGAGTATATCCTTCCCTCGTGAAAGAAGGGGGCGCCTGAATTTCCGTATTTCCCGGTCTTGAACCTCCAGAACTCCTTCCCTGTCTCTATATTAATTGCATAAATATTGGAATCAAAGGAAGCCACATAGATCGTTTTTCCGTGAATCTGGTAGGGATTATCTGTCAGTATTTCGTCCCCTGTCCTGAACCTCCATATGATATTCGATGACTTTTTGTCAATGCAGTAAATGTAATTATCATAAGAACCGAAGAACAGTCTGTCCCCGAATATGGTAACGGGCGTTGCAATGGGACCGCCTGTCCTGAACCTCCAGATCTCCTTGC
>WVZE01000018.1:29736-30677 GCA_011772645.1 Candidatus Aenigmatarchaeota archaeon
GCTATTTTGCCCGTTCTCTTGTTCATGGCGTAGAATTTTTGATCGAGCGTCCCTATCATCAAAAGACCTTTCCAGAAAACGGGATTGCAGAATATTATTATACCGCCCAGCTTGGTTCTCCACATCTCCTTCCCTGTTTTCGGGTTCACGGCGTAAACATTCTGGTCCATTGAACCAAAGTAAAGAATCCCGTCAGCAATCTTTGGGGAAGATGCAACAGATCCTCCAAAGGTCGCGTTCCATCCCCTGACAAAGGTCTTGGTCTTCCTGAACTCGAATTCCTCCAGCTCTAGATCGAAACTTCCGAATTGAAGATCCATAGTAAAGAATTGAGAAAAAGATTAAAATGTTGTGCTGGGCATAGCCCATTTTCTGTCATCTCCCGGGGTTTGATCCCCGAAGGAGGCGATAGCATTTTTCTGATCGTTCAAACGAACTTTCACCCACACGGCCCGAACTCTTTCACCCTACAGCTCCTTCGCTGCTCATTCTTTCGGAATCATCGCTCCGGAGCGGAGGTTTATTTCTGCGTCCGGACAGATCCTCTCGGATCCTGCCTTCCGACAGCATGCTTACAGCTTGACGCCAGATTAAATCTGCGTCTTTCGCTGTCCGGGTGTATGGAACTTCCTCCTCCAGTCGCCTGAAGGAAGCTATCTGCCCAGCTCAACAAAAATTTTTGGTTTTGGGGGTTTAAAAAGGTTTTTTCGCTAGCTTTAGAGCAATTGCGTAACCAAAACGCCCATTATTATCAAAATCATTCCCAGGATCTTTTGAATTAACGAACGAATGTCGAATTTCTCTTTCATTATGTAGGGGTAAACCCTTGTGAACAGTAAGGCAAGTAAAAAGACGAAAATCATCTGGATGTTCTCAGAGGCCTGGACAAGGGAAATCGGACCTAATTTTACTGCGAAATAATAGCTTGCGGAGGCGATAAT
>WVZE01000029.1 GCA_011772645.1 Candidatus Aenigmatarchaeota archaeon
ACTTTAATCTAAACTTTCCTACACGCACGCCATCATGTGGAGCAAGACTCTGATTTATACCAGAATCCTCACAACATCGAGGTAGACCTAGAAGATCTTGAAACGATTTAACACTCTTGCGCGCGAGTAGACTCAATATTACGGAACTAGAGGAGAAGCGCTCTCTAGAAAACCTCTCAACTGTGGTTAAATAATCCCAAAATAGCTTATTAGTCGATCGTTATTCGATGACCCTTAGAAGCAACCTCCCTTTTAGTCAAGGTTATCTCGAGGACTCCATTCCGATAGGAGGCCTTCACCTTTTCCGTATCCACCTCAGAGGGGAGGGCAATCACCTTATGATACTTCCTTTTCTCCGTGTCAACAGCGATCGTCAACGTGTTTTCCACACACTCTATGTTGATATCCTCTTTTTCGACACCCGGGACTTCAGCCACCACCTTGATCGTGTCGTCTTCCACTATGGTATCGACGAGCGGCTCCCGCTCCCCCTTCACCTCCCACCTCGATCGATGGCGACCAAAAGCCGTTGGCCTCCTAGAGGATTTAACGTTTCCAAACTCTCGGATCACCGGCTTCCCGTCAGAACCCATCGTCATCGAGTATCCATAGACAATCGGCCCAATCCTCCTCACGATACTACCGTCAGGAAGCTTCTCCTCCCTAAACAAATCCTTCGGCAGTGATCCCTGCATCTCCCGAAACATCTCCTCCATCATCTGATCAATCTCCTCGAAGAACCCTCCGGTAAAGGAGGGAAACCGTCTTCGCCTGCGTCTAGACCATTCGGGAAAATCTTCCCATGACACAATTTTCACCTCAGAATTCGCTATTTTTTACTTCTTATATATTTTTCGGGTTTCTAGTTGAAAAAATAGGTTATCNNAGTAATAATTTTCGAGTTTATTCTCGTACGCGCGCGCTGATATTCGCATCACACCAAAGCTATTTTCGTCTACCAAATCATCTTTAAGCGCATGCGCGCGCGCCAGATAGATTAAATCATACAGGAATCTCTGTTAATTCTCTGATCGAAAACCAAATTTTTTTAGTGAAAAGGAAGGTTTCAATTCATTATACTTGGAGAACTATCGGCTGGTGTATAGAAAGCGCTTGTGAAGTGGAGTAAGATTGTCGTTTCGTTTTACCCAA